>JAUYAJ010000620.1 GCA_030693565.1 Rubrivivax sp. | reverse complement strand
CCAGGCCAGCAGGTAGACGATGTACGGCCCTTTGGGCAGCACATAAGACAGCAAGCCCAGCAGCAGCGACAGCGCCACACCGGCCGCCACGCCGGCCGCCCAGGACGCGGCAGGCAGCCCGCGCAGCCAGGCCGCCGTCGGCAGCAACAGTGCCGCCGCGCCGAGCAAGGCCAGCGCGCCGCGGTAACCGCTGGTCGGGAACATGGTGGCCGCGACCGCAGCGAAAGCGGCGCAGGCCAGCGCCACTGCGACCACCCCTTCGCGGGTGACCGCGCCGGCGCGCTGCTGGCGCCGCGCGGCCAGCGCCTGCAGCGCCGCCATCACCGCCAGACCGATCGGCAGCGCCAGGTAGACGGCGCGCGAGAACGTCGTCAGGCACGCATAGGCGCCGAGCAGGACCGCCGCGGCCGCGAACAGCCAGCGCCAGCGGCTGCCGGTTCGCGTCAGCTCATGGGCGGCAAACGGCATCGTCAACGCCAGGAAGCCGTCAAAGGCAGCGCCGCCGACATGCATCTCCCAGAACAAGGCCGTGGTGCGGTAATCGGACGAGAAGTTGGCCAGATCGGTATAGGCCCAGCGCTCCCACAGCGCCAGCACGGCGACCACGGCCAGCCCGGCGCACAGGCCCAGCGCCAGGCTGTCCGGGGCTTGTCGCGGCGCGGCCCTGACCACGGCGCGCCACATCGGCAGCAGCAGCAGGGCGAGAAAAAAGCTCTTGGCCAGGCGCAGGCTGTTCAGCGGCTCGTGATAGCCCTGCCACCAGCCCCACACCAGGCCGCCGGCGTCGTCGAAACCGCGCAACATGCTGACCAGCAAGGCCGCCGCGTAGGGCAGCAACAGCAAGCCTTTGAGCGCCGACGCCCGCGATTCGACGGCGTCGACAGGGCCATCGCGCAGCCCCGCCAGGCCGCGCCGCGAAGCCAGCCGCGCATGCGCCCCGGCCGCCACGGCAAGCACTGCCAGGTCGAACTCCTCGAGCGTGAGCCAGCCGGTCCAAGGCATCAGTCCGATGGCCGGCAACAGCGCCGGCAACAGCATCAAACCGAGCCAGGGCCGCCAGGCCACGGCCAGGCCGAGCAGCACGAAGGCCGCCGTCACCAGCGCTGCCGACAAGGGGTGGTGGGCTGCCAGCGTGAGGCCGAGCACGGTCAGCAATGCCGACCAGCCGCCATGACGCCACGAAAAACGGTGGCGCCGGCTGCGCGCACCAGCGCGTGGCGCCGCAGCCGAATCGGCGTGCTCGCCGACGCCGCTCGTCGTCACCGACATGCCCTGCTGCCCAAAAAGCGCCGGACAGCCGGCCCGGCCGGGTTCATTCTTCTGGTTGACATCGGCGCCTCCGCGCCAGCGAATGTACCCGCAGAACGGCGCCCGCTACACCCCTGTGAACGGGTGGGTCAGACCAGCACTTCGGCGCAGGGCGCGTGGCCCAGAAAGGCCTGCGGGCTGGCACTGGCGCCGTAGGCGCCCGACTGGAAGACAACCGCCAGGTCGCCGATCTCGGCCGCCGGCAAGGCCATGCGGTCGGCCAGCAGGTCCAGCGGCGTGCACAGCGGGCCGACCACCGAGGCGATCTCGACGGCGTCGCTGCGGCGGCCTTGCGGCACCACGGTGACCGGGTAGTTCTTGCGCACCACCTGGCCGAAGTTGCCCGAGGCCGCCAGGTGGTGGTTGAGGCCGCCGTCGGTGACCAGGAAGACCTGGCCGCGCGAGACCTTGCGGTCGACGATGCGGGTGACGTAGACGCCGGCTTCGCCGACCAGGTAGCGGCCCAGCTCGATGACCAGAGACGTCGCCGGCAGCTCGCTGCGCGCGCGCGCCACCAGCTCGGCCAGGTTGGCACCGATGGGCGCCAGATCGAGCCGCTGTTCGCCCGGGAAATAGGGGATGCCGAAGCCGCCGCCGAGGTTGAGAAAACGCACCGGTGAAGGCGCGTATTCGGCCAGCCGCAGCGCCAGCGCGAAAGACTTCTGCTGCGCTTCGCAGATCGATTCGGCGCGCAGGTTCTGCGAGCCGGCGAAGAGGTGGAAGCCTTCGAAGGCCAGGCCCAGCCGCGCCAGCTCGGCCAGCAAGGCCGGCACCAGCTCGACGTCGACGCCGAACTGCTTGGGCCCGCCGCCCATCTTCATGCCCGAGCCTTTGAGCTCGAAATCGGGGTTGACGCGCAGCGCCACCCGCGCCGGCACGCCGAAGGCCTGCGAGGCCGCGGCCAGCGGCGCCAGTTCACGCGCCGACTCGACGTTGACCAGCACGCCGGCGGCCACCGCCTGGCGCAACTCGGCGTCGCGCTTGCCGGGGCCGGCGAAACTGACTTCGGCCGGGTCGGCGCCGGCGTCCAGCGCCACTTTCAGTTCGCCCGCCGAGGCGACGTCGACACCGTCGACCAGGCCGGCCATCCAACCGACCACGGCCGGCATCGGGTTGGCCTTCATTGCGTAGTGCAGCTTGACAGCGGGCGGCAAGGCGGCGCGCAACTCGGCGACGCGCGCACGCAGCAGGCCGCGGTCATAGGCATAGAAAGGCGTGCTGCCGACCTTTGCCGCCAGCCTGGACAGCGGCATGCCGCCGACGACGAGCTCGGCGCCGGCTTCGCCGAACTGGGACATCGGGGCGTGGACGGGCGCCGCGCGGGCCGCTGGGGTGTCGTTCATGGCTTGGATCTCATTGCAGCGCTCGCCGGCTCGGCGGCCCGCCTAGTTGAAGTCGGTCATCGGGTGGCTGCGCCGGCCGACGGTGATGGCGCCGTCGCAGCGCACCAGCTCGACCGGCGTCGGCCGGCCCAGGAACAGCACCGGGCTGGCAGTGAGCCCGTAACTGCCCGACATCAGCACCCCGAGCAGGTCGCCTTCCAGCGGCTCGCCGACGCTGGCGTCGACGCCGAGCAAGTCGGTCGGGTTGCACGAAGGCCCGGCGATCTGGCAGACCACGGGCGGCGCATCCGGGCGCGACAGATTGCGCAGCGGGAAGTTGCCGCGCAGCGCAGCGCCAAAGGTGCCGGCGGCCGCCAGGTGCTGGTTCAGGCCGCCGTCGCAGGCAACGAAGGCCTTGCCGCGCGACACCTTGCCGCTGATGACACGGGTGACGTAGATGCCGGCCTCGGCACTCAGGTAGCGGCCCAGCTCGAAGATCAGCTCGCAGTCGGGTGCGGCCTGGCGATGCGCCGCCAGCACCGCCACCAGCGGCGCGGCCAGCGCCTGCAGGTCGAGTTCGCGCCGCTGCTCGGCATGGGCGACGCCGAAGCCGCCGCCCAGATTGATCTTGGCGCAGCGCAGGCCGCTGCGCTGCTCGATTTCGCGCGCGATCCTCAGTGCGTTGGCGGTGGCGTCGACGATCCCGGCTGGGTCGAAGCACTGGCTGCCGACATAGGCATGGATGCCGCGAAAGTCGAGCGCCGCGGCTTGGGCCTGGATGCGTGCCTCGGCCGCCGGCAAGGCGTCTTCCTCGATGCCGAACTGCACTGCGCGGCCGCCCATCTTCAAGCCGTAGGCGCGGTTGGCGAGCAGCGGGTTGACACGCACCAGGATGCGCGCACGCTGCCCCAGCCGGGTGGCGATGCGCGCGCAGTCGTCGATCTCACGCAGCGACTCGACGCTGATGGCGCCGACGCCGGCGCTTATCGCCGCTTCCAGTTCGCCCACCGTCTTGGCCGGACCGGCAAAACTCATGCGCGCGGCGTCGAAGCCGGCCAGCTGCGCCTGCACCAGTTCGCCCGCCGACGAGATGTCGGCGCCATCGGCCACCGTTTGCACGGCGCGCAGCAAGCCCAGGTTGGGGTTGGCCTTGACAGCGTAATAGACCTGGGCCTGGCCTTGCAGCGCGTCGCGCACGGCCTCGATGCGCTGGCGCACATGGTCGGCGTCGAAGAGATAGAACGGCGTCGCGTGCGCGGCGGCCAAGGCTTGCCACTCAGCGGGCGCCATGCCCATCCAGTCGATGGCCTTCATGGCTGCAAGTCCTCGGTCCAGGTGATGCCGGCGACCCAGATCTCGTAGCGGCGGTCGATCTGCACCAGCGGCGCCGGTGTCGTCGGTGCCAGCCGCAACGCGGTGATGCGACCGACGACGGCTTCGTCGAGCACCTGGGCCGCGCCCCCGGTGAGGATGATCTGCGCCACGCGGTCGAGTTGCGCCACCGGCAGCCCCGGCCCGCGGCCCGTGCTGAAACGGTCCAGCGCCAGGAACAGACAAGCGTAGGACAGCAGCTCGGCAGACGGTTCGTGGTCACCTTCGCGCAGCGCGGCGTAAAGCTCGCGCACGCTGGCGCCGTGCACGGCGCACAGGAACTCGTAAAGCTGCGGATGGCTGCGCAACTGCATCAGCAAGGTGTCACGCGAGGCGACGATGCCCAGGTCGGTGAACACGTAGCGCGCCACCGAGACGCCGCTGGACGGCCGCTCCGGGCTGTCGTCGGCGACCACTTCCACCGTGTAGTGCAGGTCGGTGGTGGCGCCGCCGATGTCCAGCGCGATGCAGGCGCCGACGATAGCGAAGCTGGACTGGTTCATCACCGAGCGCAGAAAGCCCCGGCTCGCCACCTCGGGCGTGGGCCGGATGCTGCGGGCGATCGACGGCGGCAGCTCTGAGACGCCTTCCTTCAGCACCAGGTCGTCCAGATAGGCGCGGCGCACGCACTCGAAGACGCTGCCGACGCGGTCGGACAAGGTTTCGCCAAGCGGGTTGGCGATCACCACCGCCTGCGGGAAGCGCTGGGCAAAGGCCGCCGCCAGATGGCGGTTGCCGGCGTAGACCAGCGCCGCATAGCCGTAGCGCGTGGGGTCGAAGCTTTGCAGGCGCAGCGCCGCTGGCGCTGCGTCGTCGTTGTCGATGCCGCCGCCGACGAGCAGGATGTCGACCCGGCGTGCATCGCCCTGGGCCTCGTCGAGGTCGTGGACGAACACCGGGTTGGCGCCAGCCAGCAGCACCTGGTTGCGCAGCGCGGCGCCGCTGAAGTGCTGACTCAGGCAGACGATGCCCACGCGCAGGCCGCCGTTGGCCGACGAACAGGCCAGGATGGGTTCGAGCTCGGGGTCTATGCCCAGTTCGGCCAGCAGGCTGCCGAGCTGGCCGGCGACGCCGGCTTCGAAGTCGCGCGGAAAGAACTGCTGCGACTCAAGCTGGCCGTCGCTGCCGACGCGTGCGATCTTGACCACGGTCGAGCCGATGTCCAGAGCGATGCGCGCGGGCGGCGCGACCGCGGCGGTGGGGGAAATTCGATCCATGGTCCGGGCGGTCCTCACACCATCAGCGTGATGTCGGCGAGCATCTGCTGGTAGGTCTTCTCGCCGCGCTGGGTGCGGCTTTCCAGCAGCTGGCGTTCGGTGGCGGCGTCGGCGGCCGAGATCGGCACGCCACCGGGGTCGGCGATGCGGATCGAGCCGTTGACGTCGCGCACCGAGACCAACCGGTTGGCGTTGTCGGCATGCGGCGAAAACGGCAGGTCGAGGTAACCGAGCTGGAAGCCGCGGTAGACGCTTTCCCAGAAGGCCTCGCCCGAGAGGGCGAAGATGGCGCCAAGGATGCTGCGCACCTCGGATTCGATCAGCGCGGCTTCCAGCGCGATGGCTGGCGAGTCGACGGTTTCGGGCGCCGCAAAGCTGCGCAGCACGTAGCGCACCATGTCGACGGCCTCGGCGTTGACCTCGGCGCGCGGCACGCCCAGCGCCTCGTCGACGGTCTTGACGACGATCTTGTCGGCGCCGATGACACCGGCCACCAGCGCGGAACCAGCAATCAATGCCGCGGCGCGCTCGCGCTGCATCGGGAACTGGCCCATCCACTGGTGATAGACCAGGCGCAGCTGCATCGCGCCGAAGCCGAACTCGTCGACGTATTCGCGCGCCAGCTTGCGCAGCACACGCGCGGTGGCAACGTCCTGGATGAAGGAGCCGGTCTGGCCGAAGCTGACCGCGAACGACAGCACGCCTTGTTCGGCGGCGAGCAAGGCCTCGATGATCTCGATCCCGATGGCGATCGCCGGCGGCACCAAGGTGGCGCTCAGCGGGCCGAAGCTCTCGCGGTGAATCGGCCGCTCAGGCGTCGAATACAGCGCGCAGACGCGGTCGACGTACTGCCAGTGCAGCAAGGCGCGGTCGAGCGGAAAGCCTTCGGAATAAGGCAGGCAGTAGCACAGCCCGCCACCTTCGATCTCGACGATGCCCGAGGCAATCGCCACCTCGATCAGCAAGCGCGCGTCGGGCGTGCCGTGGCGCAGGCTCACCGGCTTGTCCAGGCCGGTGTAGAGCTGGCGCGTGAGTTCGTGGCCATGGCACACCAGCGGGTAGCCGTTGAGCAGGCTGCGACCCTCTTCCTCGCTGCGCCGCAGCAGCTGCGCCGCGGTGTCGTACTGGTTGTGGCGGGTGCAGCTGTCGATGGTCAGCGGGATGAAGTCGGCGCCGGCGGCGTCGAGCGCCTGCGTCAGGCGCAGCTGGTCGTCGAACAGCGGCACGCCGCCGCGCGGCTGGATCAGCGGCACCGGGCCGCGTTCAGCGTAGACCACGCTGGGGAAGCGCCGGCGCGGCAGTTGCTGCAGAAAGCCGGCGACCTCGGCCGGCGCCAGACCGCGCGCCAGCGGGTGCGACAAGACCTGGCGGCGCTGGCGCTCGATGTCGGTCAGCCGCGCTTTGTCACTGGGGCGTGCCATGCTCGAGATCCTGGAAAAGGTCGACGATGGCGGCGCCGATGTCGGGCCGCTGGTGGTAGACGCGGTCGAAGCCGTAACCTTTGAACAGCGCCACCACTTCGGGCTCGGGCCGGTTGCCGACGACGACGTTGCCGCCCACATAGAGCAGCACATGGCCCAGCCCCATCGCCTGCAGGCGCTGGCGGAAGTCGGCGCACCAGTATTCACCCTCGCCGTTGAGCGAGGAAACGAAGACGGCGTGGGCGTTGACCTCGAGCGCGGCCTGGCAGAAATGCTCGGGGCGGTTGCGGGTGCGCAAATTGAAGACCTGGCAGCCCGACTCTTCCAGCGCCAGCTGCATGATGCGGTTGCCGACGACATGGATGTCGTCGCCGATCACGCCGATGACGA
Organism: Rubrivivax sp.; assembly: GCA_030693565.1. Lineage (GTDB taxonomy): Bacteria > Pseudomonadota > Gammaproteobacteria > Burkholderiales > Burkholderiaceae_C > Rubrivivax. The sequence continues at coordinate 33,185 of JAUYAJ010000620.1, read as the reverse complement.
TGCGGGGCCGCTGCGTGGGGGGGTTCGGCATGGTGGCGGGCGTCAGGCGCTGCGCAGGCCGGGCGGCGGCGTTTCGGCAGCCCCCGGCACCACGCCCAGGCGCTCACAGGCCGCTTGCTTGATGCCTTTGCGGTCGAGCTTGCCGGCGTTGCCCAGGATCGGGAAGGCGTCGAAGTGCACCAGCAGCGCCGGCACCATGTGGTTGGGCAGGTTGGACTTGAGGAACTGGCGCAGCACGGGCTCGGCCAGCGGCTGACCGTCCACCGTGGTGTAGGCGCAGGCGACGTCTTCGCCGACGCTGATGTTGGGCACCGCGAAGGCCACGGCGTCGACGATGTCGGCGTGGCGCACGACCTCGGTCTCGACCTCGGTCGGGCTGACGCGGAAGCCCTTGGTCTTGATCATGTCGTCGGCACGGGCGACGAAGTACAGAAAGCCTTCTTCGTCGCGGTAGACCTTGTCGCCGCTGAAGACCAGCGTCTCGCCGGGAAAGCGCGGGTGGCTGCGGAACGACTTGGCGGTGTTCACCGGATCGTTCCAGTAGCCCTTGGTGACGGTGGTGCCGCGATGCACGAGTTCGCCGACGACCTTGGGCGCGCATTCCTCGCCTTGCTCGTCGAGCACCATCACCTGGCAGTCGGGAATGGCGCGGCCGACCGAGGTCGGGTGGGTGTCGAGCTTGTCAGGCGGCAGATAGGTCGAGCGGAAGGCTTCGGTGAGGCCGAACATCGAGTAGACCTTGACGCCCGGGAAGGCGCCGCGCAGGTCGGCGATCATGTCGGCCGACAGCCGGCCACCGGTCGAGCAGACATAGCGCAGCGCCGAGAAGTCGAAGGCCGCGGTGTTGACCTTCAGGCGGCGGTCGAACATCTTGGTGATGAACACCGGCATCACCGGCAGCGCGGTGATGCGCTGCTTGGCCATCATCGAGAACAAGTCGTTGGGCAGCGCCAGGTCGTGCAACACCAGCGTGCAGCCCTGGCGGATGGTCTGCCAGATCTGGTTCATGCCGTAGTCGAAGTTGAACGACAGCATGCAACCGATGCGGTCGTCTTCGCGCGTGCCCAGGTATTCAGCGACGATGTCGGCACCCTCGGCCAGGTTGCGCTGCGCGATCAGGATGCCCTTGGGGCGACCGGTCGAGCCCGACGAATAGATGATGGCCGCGTTGTCGTTGCCGATGCGGTCGAAAAAGTTGCGCGGCTGGATGAAGCGCCGCAAGTAAGGCAGGTTGGGCCAGGCCTGGCTGATCTCGCCATGGCCGGTAATGAGCCGGGTCAGGCCTTCGAACTCGGTCACCTCGGTGAGGCGCTCGCTGTCGGTGATCATCGCCGCCATGCCCGAGTTCTCGATGATGTGGCGGATGTTCGGCCCCTTGAGCCGCGGCAGGATGGGCACGACGACACCGTTGGCGAACAGCACGCCCAGGATGGCCAGCACCTGGTCGACCGATTTCTCCATGCAGATGCCGATGCGGTCGCCGCTGCTCAGGCCGATCTCGCGCAGGCATTCGGCCGTTGCCACCGCTTCGCGATAGAGCTCGCCAAAGGTGATGGAGCGCGCGGCGGAGACGATCGCCACCTTGTCGGGCAGCCGCTGCGCGGTCTCGGCCAGGTAGCGTGGAATCGATGCGGGCATCTTCGGTCTTCCTTGAATTCGTTGGGCTTGTGCGGCCGCGCGGCTGCGGCCTGTTGGCGGCGAGTGCCTCAGGCGCTGGCGTCGCGCCGCGCTGCGATCAGCGCCGCCAGGCTGGAAAGCTTGGCCAGGTTGTCGCGCATCAGGTCTTCGGCCTCGAACTCGACGCCGAAGCGTTCCTGCGCAAACATCGCCAGCGAGACGATGTTGAAGGAGTCGAGCACACCCGCCGCCAGCAAGTCGTCGTCGGGGTCCAGCGGGCCGGTGTGGCCGGTCTCGCTGCGGATGTATTCGGCAAGGATGTCGATGTCGGTGCTCATGGTCCGGCTTTCGGTTCGGGTTGCTCGCCAGCGGATCTGGTGGGCGGCCGGGCCGCCTGGCCAGGGGCCGGCGCGGTCGCCAGCAACGCATCAGGCGCCAGGCGCAAACGTGTGCGCTGCGTCGGCGACCAGGTCAGCGCCACATAGGGGTGGATGTCGGCCAGCATGAGCTCGACGGCCCAGGCTTGCAGGAAGACCGCTTGCCCGACGCGGCGCCAGCCCAGGTGGGCGTGCGAGCGCCGCGACGCCAGGTTGAAGCGCGTCAGCCGGCTGAAGGTGTAGCGGATGCCGCGCTGGTGCAGGTACTCGTTGGCACCATGCCAGATCGCCATGAAGGCGATGCCCATGCGGTGCTCGGGCAGCACGTAGAGGTCGAAGTCGAACACTGACTGCTCACGCGCCGTCAGCTCGTAGTCGCAGCGCACTTCGTCTTCTTCGTGGTGGCCGAAGCTGAACCAGATGTAGCCGATCAGCTTGTCTTTGCGGTAGGTACCCAGGCAGCGCGCGCCCTGGTCGAATCGCGCCGCCTTGATGTCTTCGCGGGCCGGCATCAGCGCCAGTTCGGGGTCGCCGCGGCCGATCTCGGCAAAGCGCAGGTTCTTGGTCAGGTTGGCCGGCAGCATCGGCTTGCTGGCGATCGGCTGCACCATCAGTTCGTAGACGAACAGGCCCAGACGCGGCGACACGCTGCGCAGCATGCGGTCGATCAGGTAGAGCACACCGGCGACGAGGCCGAACTCCTTGAACGGGCCGAGGACCCTGCGCAACATCCTTGCTCCCTGAAAGGCAGACAGGTCCGGCGGCATGGGCCGCGGACATGGGCACGCGCGGACAAGTCATTGACCGCAGCGCAGCGAGTTTGCCATGCCACCGCGCCGCTGGCTGCGCAGGAATGCTCACCTTCGGGCCCAGCGAGCCGTCACGGCCCGGCACCGCGCGGCTCAGGCTTGTTGCTGCCGCTCCACCCAACCAGCGCTCAGCAGCTTGCGGTCGATCTTGCCGTTCGGGTTGCGCGGCAGTGGCCCGGCCATCGGCTCGATGCCGGCGGGCAGCATGTAGGCCGGCATGTGGATGCGGCACTGGGCCAGCAAGGCGTCGACGTCGACCGCCGCGCTGCCGTCGGGCGCGCTGGCGATGACCTGGATGGCCTGGCCCAGCGTCGGGTGATCGACACCAAAGGCGACACATTCGCCGACCAGCCGCGTCGCATAAAGCACCTCTTCGACCTCGGTCGGACTGACGCGGTAGCCCGAGGTCTTCATCATCTCGTCGCGGCGACCGATGAAGTACAGGAAGCCCTCGTCGTCGCGGCGCACGGTGTCGCCCGAGAACACCGCGTACTCCGGCAGCTGCAGCCCGCTGTCGCGGCCCGGCAGCAGCTTGTAGCGCTCGGCGGTCTTCTCGCCATCGTTCCAGTAACCCATGCCGACCAGGGCGCCGCGGTGCACCAGTTCGCCCGGCTCGCCCGCGGCGCACTCGCTGCCGTCGTCGCGCAGCACCAGGATCTCGGCGTTCGGGATCGCCTTGCCGATCGAGTCGGGCCGGCGGTCGACCTCGTCGGGCGGCAGGTAGGTCGAGCGAAAGGCTTCGGTCAGCCCATACATCAGGAAGGGCCGGGCCGCCGGCACCCGCTGGCGCAGCAAGCCCAGGGTTTCGCGCGGCATGTGCCCGCCGGTATTGGCGAAGTAGCGCAGGTGCTCGCCAATGGCCGCCGGCCATTCGAGGCCGGCGAGCTGGATGTACAGCGGCGGCACCGCGGTCAACCCGGTGACGCGCTCGCGCGCCATCGCCTTGAGCACGTCGCGCGGCATCAGGTAGTTCAGCAGCACGGCGCGCGCACCGGCGTGGAAGGCGGTGGTCAGCTGGCTGAAGCCGGCATCAAAAGACAGCGGCAGCGCCGCCAGCAAGGTGTCGCCGGCATGGTTCTGCAGGTACGAGGCCACGCTCTTGGCGCCGGCCACCATGTTGCGGTGCGACAGCACCACGCCCTTGGGGCGGCCGGTGCTGCCCGAGGTATAGAGGATCGCCACCATGTCGGTGTCGACGACACGGTGGCCGGCGCGCGGCGCTGCGGCCAGCAGCTCCGCCCAGCGCACCAGGCCGACACCGGCAGGCAGCGCGGGCGGCTGCGCCGGCATCTCGGTGACGACGACATGGCGCAACGCCTTGCACTCAGCCAGCACCGGCGCCAGCAGGGCCAGCCGCTCGGGCGAGGTGACGAGCACCCGCACATCACAATCCTGGGCGATGAAAGCCACCTGCTCGGGCTTGAGCAAGGGGTTCATCGGCACGAAGACCGCGCCGGTGGCCGGGGCGCCGAAGCTGGCGATCACAGTCTCGAAGCGCTTTTCGAGGTAGATGCCGACGCGCTCGGCGCGCTGCAGCCCAAGGCCGAGCAAGCCGGCGGCGCAGGCCGTCACCGCCTGCTGCAAGCCTTCGTAGCTCAGCGACGCCTGGCCATGGGTCAACGCCAGGGAGGCGCCGGCTCGATCGCTGGAGACCGCGATCAATTCGTGCAGCAGATGGGATTCGGGCATCGATTGAAGCGGCAGTGCGCTGTGGGGCCAAAGCGGCGGGAGCGAAAAAAGTATGTCATACGGCGCCCTGAAGTCGACCCCCCTTGCCGTGCACGCACGCCATCGAAGCCAGGGCAGCGCCAATTCCCGCACGGATGCGCAGCAGGCGGTGGCGGACTTCACTTCTAGAATGTTCTGCTGCCTTGCCATCAACCACCGCCGGAGTGCCGATGAACATCGATCGCGAAGTGCTAGCCGTCCTCGACGAGGTGCTCAGCCTCAAAGGGCGCAGCGCCGCACTGACCCGCGACAGCCACTTGCTGGGGGCGATCCCGGAGCTCGACTCGATGGCCGTGGTGTCGCTGATCACCGCGCTGGAAGACCGCTTCGGCATCGCCGTCGACGACGACGACATCGACGGCGGCACCTTCGAGACCGTGGGTTCGCTGGTGGACTTCGTCGCCAGCAAGGCTGCCGCGTGACGCGGTGACACCGCCCTTCGAGGCCTTCTTTCTGGCTGTCGGCGGTGGCCAGCGTTTGTGCATCCACCATCCGCCGCGCGGCGCCGTGCGCGCCGCCGTGCTCTACGTGCACCCGTTTGCCGAGGAGATGAACAAGTCGCGGCGCATGGCTGCCCTGCAGTCGCGCCAGCTGGCTGACGCCGGCTGCGCCGTGCTGCAAATCGATCTGCACGGCTGCGGCGACAGCAGCGGCGACTTCGGTGACGCCACCTGGGCCGGCTGGATCGACGACTTGATCGCAGCCGCGGCCTGGCTGCGCCAGCACCACGCCGCGCCGCTGCTGCTCTGGGGTCTGCGCGCCGGTTGCCTGCTGGCCACCGAGGCAGCACGGCGCCTTGAGTCGCCTAGCCACTTCCTGTTCTGGCAGCCGCCGGCCAGCGGCAAGGTCTTGCTGCAACAGTTCTTGCGTCTGAAGATGGCTGGCCAACTCGAGGCAGGATCTGCAAAAGGCGTCACCGAGGCCTTGCGCCAGGCACTGCGCAGCGGCGACGCCCCCGAAATCGCTGGCTACACACTCCATCCCGCGCTGGCCAGTGGCCTGGAAGCGGCCACGCTGCAGCCACCGCCTGGCGGCACCGCGGCCAAGCTGCTCTGGATCGAGGTCACGAACCGCCAGCCGCCGGCCCTGTCACCAGCGGCCGAGGCAGCGCCCGCCCTTTGGCAGCCAGCTGGCTTCCAGGTCAGCAGCCTGGCCGTGGCAGGCCCGGCCTTTTGGCAGACCACCGAGATCGAAGAAGCGCCAGCGCTGCTGCAAGCCTCTGTAGACGCCGTGTGCAACGCCTTTCCGACATGACCGTCACCGAGCGAGTGCTGTGCTTCGAATGCCAGGGCGAGTCGCTCGTGGGCATCCTGACCGCGCCCCAGGCCGCACGCGACACCGCTGTCATCGTCGTCGTCGGCGGCCCGCAGTACCGCGCCGGCAGCCACCGCCAGTTCACGCTGCTGGCACGGCGGCTGGCCGCCGAAGGCTGGCCGGTGCTGCGCTTCGACTACCGCGGCATGGGCGACAGCGGCGGCGGCGCGCGCGACTTCGAGCGCGTCGACGACGACATCGAAGCCGCCATCGGCGCCTGCATGGCTGCGCTGCCAGGCCTGCGCCAGGTCGTGCTCTGGGGCTTGTGCGATGGCGCTTCGGCGGCCTTGCTGCATGTGGGCGCGCGCCCCCAAGCCCGGGTCGCCGGCCTGTGCCTGCTGAACCCCTGGCTGCGCTCCGAAGCCAGTCTGGCCCGCACCCATGTCAAGCACTATTATCTGGACCGGCTGCGGCAGCCGGACTTCTGGCGCAAGCTGCTCAGCGGCGGTATCGCGCTCAAAGCCTGGCGCGAATTGACGCAAAACCTGAGTCGCATGCGCGCAGAACAGTCCGCGCCGGCCGCACCCTCCGCCGCGGGTGACTTCCGCGGCGCGATGGCAAAGGCCTGGACGATGTACCCTGGAGCGATTCTGCTGGCATTGAGTGGCGACGATTACACGGCACGCGAGTTCGCCGACGTGGCTGCGAGCAGTGCCGCCTGGCGCGCTGCGCTGCAGCGACCGGGGCTGACGCGGATCGAGCTGCCAGGCGCCGACCACACGCTGTCGCAGTCGACACACCGGCTGACGCTGGAGGCTGATGTCCTGCGATGGCTGCAACAGCGATTCGCACCTGCAGCACAAGCCGCCAGTCCGGCCCCGGAGCAAAGACCATGAGCGTGTCAGCCAACCTCTTGCGCCGGTTTGCGGCCGGCCTGCTGTGCGGCGCCTGGCTCGGCTTGCCCACCCTTGCCGCGGCCCAGATCTCGACCGTCGAATGTGGATCGCTGGTCAATGCCTACGGTCCTTACGACTACCGCGTCTACAAGGACAGCATCGAGATCCAGCGCGTCGATCAGCATCACTTCACACCGCTGGTCGAAGGCTTGATCAAGCCAATAGCGCGGCACTTCGGGGGTGACATGGACTACACGCTGCGTGCCTCGCCCAACCACCACCGGGCCTTGATCACGATGGCTCGCTGGAGCGAGCGGCTGAAGAACCCCACACCCCCCGACGCCAGCTACACCGTCGACTGTTACTTCGACCGCGCGATGCGCTTCGCCCAGGACGACCTCGTCGTCCGCATGATCTACGCCGGCCACCTGGGCCGCACCGGGCGCAAGGCCGATGCCCTGGCTCAGCTCGACCACGTGGCCGCCAAGGCCGACAACGCGTTCACGCATTACAACGCCGGCCTCGCCTACTTCGACCTGCAGGAATTCGACAAGGCCTTGAAGCAAGCCCACGCCGCGGCCCGCCTGGGCATGCCGCGCACCGAGTTGCGCGAGCGTCTGAAGGCACAGGGCAAATGGGTCGAGCTGCCGGCCGCGCCTTCGCCCGGGGTTGCGGCAAACACCGCACCACCAAAGCCGTGAGCATGACGCTGCACCGCGCCCGCCAGAGCATGCCAGGCCGCGCATGAAGCGCGTCCTGATGATCGCCTTCCATTTCCCGCCGCTGGCCGGCAGCAGCGGGATCCAGCGCACGCTGCGCTTCATGCAGCACCTGCCGGCGTCGGGCTGGCAGCCGCTGGTGCTGAGCGCCCATCCGCGCGTCTACGAGCGCACCAGCACCGACCTCGACGCCGAGGTGCCGGCGTCGGTCGTCGTGCGCCGCGCCTTCGCGCTCGACACCGCGCGCGATCTGGCGATTGGCGGCCGCTACCCCGGCATGCTGGCGCGCCCGGACCGCTGGATGAGCTGGCGATTCGACGGCGTGCGCCAAGGCCTGCAGATGGTGCGCGAGTTCCGCCCCGACGCAATCTGGTCGACCTACCCGATCGCCAGCGCCCACGTGATCGGCGCCGAATTGCAGCGGCGCACCGGACTGCCCTGGATCGCCGACTTCCGCGACCCGATGGCACAGCAGGGCTACCCCGCCGACCCCAAGACCTGGGCGGCCTTCGACGCCATCGAAGCCCGCGCCGCGCGCCAGGCGCGCCAGCTGTGCTTCACCACCCCGAGCGCCGCCGCCCTCTACCGCCAGCGCTACCCCGACGCCGCCGAGCGCATCAGCGTGCTCGAGAACGGCTTCGACGAAGACAGCTTCGCCAGCGCGCAGGCCGCGCTGGGCACGCCGACGCCGCTGAACCCGGGCCGCCTGACACTGCTGCACAGCGGCACGATCTACCCCGCCGAACGCGACCCGACGCACCTGATTGCCGGGCTCGCCCAGCTCAAGGCCGCCGACCCGGCGCTGGCAAGCCGCTTGTGCCTGCGCTTTCGCGCGCCCGTGCATGGCGAGCTGCTGCAGACGCTGGCCGCCAGCGCCGGCGTGACCGAGCTGATCGAGGTGCTGCCCCCGGTCGGCTACGGCGAGGCCTTGGCCGAGATGCTGCGTGCCGACGCCTTGCTCGTGCTGCAGGCCAGCAACTGCAACGAACAAGTGCCGGCCAAGCTCTACGAATACCTGCGCGCCGGCAGACCGATCGTCTGCTTGTCGGACCCCCTGGGTGACACCTGCGCCGTCCTGCGCGACGCCGGGGTGACGCGCCACGCCGGCCTGGACGACGCCGGCGCCATAGCCGCCTTGCTGGGCCGCGTCGCCGCCGGCGACGACAGCGGGCTGACGGCCCCCGCGCAAGGCGTTGCCGCCGCCTCAAGGTCGGCGCGCAGCGCGCAGCTTGCCGCCTTGCTCGACGCCAGCATCGCCCCACGGGTGGCATCCTCATGACCGCCTGGCGCCGACTGCTGCTCGCCCTCGCCGGCAGCTTGCTGCTCAGCGCCTCGGCGACCAGCGCCGCGCCAGCGCGCCTGCAGGTCGGCCCCGAGCGCGAGATCAAGACCATCGCCGAAGCGGCGCGGCGCGCGCAAGGCGCGACGCTGATCGAAGTCGACGCCGGTGTCTACGCCGGCGACGTCGCGGTGTGGAGCGACGCCGACGTCAGCCTCAAAGCCGTCGGCGGGCGCGTGCGCCTGCAGGCCGATGGCGCGGCCGCCGAAGCCAAGGCGATCTGGGTCGTGCGCCGCTCGCGGCTGCAGGTCGAAGGCTTCGACTTCGTCGGCGCCCGCGTCGCCAGCCGCAACGGCGCCGGCATCCGCTTCGAGTCGGGCACGCTCACCGTGCGCGACTGTGCCTTCGGTGGCAACGAGAACGGCATCCTCACCGGCAACGACGGCCAGGCCGTGCTCGACATCGAGAACAGCGAGTTCGGCCACAACGGCCATGGTGACGGCATGAGCCACAACCTCTATGTCGGCTCGATCGCCAGCCTGCGCGTGCAGGGCAGCTGGTTCCACAACGCCAACCAGGGTCACCTGATCAAGAGCCGCGCGGCACGCAATGTCGTGCGCTACAACCTGCTGGCCGATGGCGCCGACGGCCGTTCCAGCTACGAGCTCGAATTCCCTTCGGGCGGCGTCGCCATCGTGGTCGGCAACCTGATCCGCCAGGCTGCGACCACGAGCAATCCGCACATGCTGTCCTATGGCGTCGAAGGCTATGGCTGGCCGGTCAATGAGCTCTACCTGGTCAACAACACCTTCGTCGACGAGCGGCCCGCGGGCGGCGTCGCCGTGCGTGTCAGCCCCGGTGCCGGGCGCGTGCTGGCGATGAACAACCTGGGCGTCGGCGGCGCCGCCGACCTGATGCTGGCCGCCGGGCCCGGCGAGTACCGCGAGAACCATCAGGCGACCGCGGCCGACCTGGTCAGCGGCGCCGGTGGCCCCTACCGGCTGCGCGCAACGTCGCCGCTGATCGGCCGCAGCGCTGCCGACCTGGACGCGCGCGGACTGGCGCTACAGCCCGAGCGCGAATACCTCCATCCGCGGACAACACGCCCGCGCCGCGACGGCCCGGCCAGCCCAGGCGCCTTTGCGCCGCTCGACGCCGCGCGGCGCTGACCCTTCGATGAAAGACGCAGCCTGCCCCATGAGTGCCCAGAGTCCCGTACTGACGCGCGGTTCGCCCCGCTTCGCCGAGCCTGCGCTGGCCGAGCTGGCGGCCACGTCGGTGGCAGCCGCCTGGCAGCAAGCGGCCAGCGCCGGCATCGAACAAGCCGCGCGCAACACCCAAGGTGACTTCGCCGTTGGTCTGCTCGACGGCGCCGGCAACCCGATGCTGGCGGTGGACCGCTTCGCCATGCAGACGATGTGCTGGCGGCTCGAAAACGGCCAGGTGCGCTTTGCCGAACGCGCCGACGAACTGGCCGGGCCGGACCCCAAGCTTGATCCACAAGCCATCTACGACTACCTGTTCTTCCACGCCATCCCATCGCCGCGGACGATCTTCAAGGACGTTCAGCGCCTGCCGCCCGGCCACTGCCTCAGCGTGCAAGCCGGCAAACCGGTCGCCAAGCCCTACTGGCAAACCCAGTTCGACGAAGCCCTTAGGCCGCATTTCGACAGCTTGCGCGACGAGTTCCGCGGCCATCTGCAAGCCGCCGTGGCGGCGCAGCTCGACGGCGGCAAACCGGGCTGTTTTCTCAGTGGCGGCACCGACAGCTCGACCATTGCCGGCATGATCGGCCTGGCCGCCGGGCGGCCGGCCGCGACCTACTCGATCGGCTTTGAGGCCGAGGGTTACGACGAGATGGAATTCGCGCGCCTGGCCGCCCGCCACTTCGGCACCGAGCACCACGAGTATTACGTGACGCCGGCCGACCTGGTCGCCAGCATCCCCGCGGTGGCGGCCAGCTACGACCAGCCCTTTGGCAACTCGTCGGCGTTGCCCGCCTACTACTGCGCGATGATGGCCCGCGACGACGGCGTCACCCGCATCCTGGCCGGCGATGGTGGCGATGAACTCTTTGGCGGCAACCTGCGCTACGCCAAGCAGCGCGTCTTCGATCTGTACGCTCACCTGCCTGCCGCCTTGCGCAGCGCGGTGCTCGAGCCCTGGCTGGGCGCACCGGGCGAACGCCCGACGGCGCTGCTGCGCAAGGCCGCCAGCTATGTCGACCAGGCGCGGCGCCCGATGCCGGGCCGGATGGACGTCTACAACCTGCTCGAGCGACTCGGCGTCCAGACCGTGCTGACGCCGGGCTTTCTGTCCCAGGTCGACCGCAGCGGTCCGGGCCAGCAGCAGCAAGCGGTGTGGGACAGCGCGACGGCAGCCAGCAGCGTCAACCGCCACCTCGCCTTCGACTGGCGCTACACGCTGGCCGAAACCGATCTGCCCAAGGTGCGTGGCACCACGGCGCTGGCCGGCATCGCGGTCGGTTTTCCGATGCTGGAGCAGGCGGTGGTCGACTTCTCGATGCGTCTGCCCACCGGCTACAAGCTCAAGGGCCAGCAACTGCGCTGGTTCTTCAAGGAGGCACTGCGCGGCTTTCTGCCCGACGCCATCCTGACCAAGAAGAAGCAGGGCTTTGGCCTGCCCTTCGGCGTCTGGGCGACCCGGGACGCAGCGCTGAAGGCGCTGGCGACCGACTCGCTGCACACGCTGGCCGACCGCGGCATCGTCCAGCGCTCCTTCATCACCCGGCTGGTCGACGAACACCTGCCGGCCCATCCAGGGTATTACGGCGAGATGGTGTGGATTCTGATGATGCTGGAACAGTGGCTGCGGGCACATGCGCCCAACTACGAATTGCATTGACGCGTCGGCCCCTGTTCACGGGATACCGAACTCTGATTGTGCGTGCGAGACTTCCCGTGCGCAGAATCATGCCCTCAGCGATCATTCACAGCCATGCGATCGGTAGGGTGCGATCAACCAGCACTACAAATGAGGGATCACAACATGAAACACATTGTTCGGCGGACGATGGGGCTTGCGATGTTGATTGCGGCAGCTTCATCGACGCATGCCGGCGCCGGGTCGACCAACCTCCTGAGCACGCTTGCAGGAATGCAGGACAACACCTGGAGCAAACTGAACCTGAATTCCTTTCTTGACGCCGCGCCGCAAGAGAGCCAACGCGGCGGCCTCGGCAGTGGCTACATCTACACGCCGGGGTCGGTGATCACGGCGTGGAGCAGCTTTGCCTGGGACAGCAAACGGGGCGACCTGCTGATCTGGGGCGGCGGTCATGCGAACTATGCCGGCAACGAAGTGTACAAATGGTCCGGGGCAACCCAGCAGTGGGGCTTGGCCTCCCTGCCCAGTCAGATGGTCCCCATCCCGACGATCGGCGGTGGCGCTGCGAACTGGGCGCCGGTGGATGGCGCCCTGAATGCACCGACGGCTGCGCATACCTATGACAACAACAATTACCTCCCTGTTATTGACCGCATGTTGACCTTCGGGGGCGCCTCGTTTAACGCTGGCGCTGGTTTCATGTTGAAGGTCAATGACACGACTTCCCGCATCACAGGCCCCTATGCTTTCGATCCGGCCAAGGCCGATCCAACCAAGGTCGGTGGCTCAAGTGGCTCAGGGGCAGATAACACCCAGCCCAACGGCATCGCTGCCAACTCGGTCGGCGGCAATATGTGGCAGAACCGCGACACGCCGGTGATGCATAACTTGTCGTTCGTCGAAGGGACGACAGCGGTCACGGTCGAGAACGGCAAGGATGTCGTGTACTTCACTGCCGCGCTGCGCGGCAGGACCGAGGCCAACCTCTACCGATACACCGTCAATGACGTGAGCAACCCTGCCTTGGACACGCTTCAGCAGGTCGGCGCATCCGAGAACACGCTTGTGAACCCGATCTGGGCCTGGAATCCGGTCGGCGCTGCCGGCTACGATCCTCAATCGAAGCTCTATGTTGGACTGGGCCAGGGCAACCGTGGCGATGGCCTCGGAGAGCAGATGTTCGTCGCCTGGGACCTGGATAACGCCAGCTCCACCAATCCCAGCTACCGCATCAATCCAACGGTCATCGGCGGGACTTACGCGACTCCGGGTCGCGCCGGCGGGATTGACTGGGATCCGAGTCGTGGCGCTTGGTTGATCTGGGCGGGCGGCGGCACCGTCTGGGCACTGAAAGCGCCGGCTTCCGGCGGCGTCAGCGGCGAGTGGACTCTGACCCAGGTTGCCGATGGCAGCAGCTTTGTCGCCTCCGCCCGCCCCGCTGCCAATATCACCAATGGCACCATGGGCAAGTGGAAGTACGCGTCCGATTTGGATGCGTTCATCGCGCTTGAAGATGGCCCAAGCGGCAACGTATGGGTGTACCGACCTGAAGGCTGGGTGACACCAGTTCCAGAACCGGCCAGTTGGGCTCTGATGGCGGTTGGCGGCTTGCTGCTGATCGGTTTTCGCGCTCGCAGAAGCCCCAAAATCCAAGCAGCAACTCTGCGACTGACCTAATTCAGCACCGGCTTTGGACGACGCCCGCCGAACCCGGCGGGCGTTTTCACATCTGAACCGCTACTGCTGCTAGAAACCCTTGGTTTCAGTATCAATTTGCCGCAAGTAATGCCGATCTGCCTGGCAACTCGCGCCATCGCTTCGCTTCGACTGCGTGGACAATTGGAGCTCTTGTCCAAGGACTTGCGCGCCACGTGATGAGGCTCGAATCGGTCGGCTCGCCATGCAGCCGGCTAGAGGTCCTCCCTCACAATCACTCTGATGTCCACCCGCCGAGCCATCGCTTTATCGTTCCTTGATCGCTACGCTGGACTGGTGATCCATGTCGGCTCCTCCATGGTGCTGGCGCGCATCATGAAGCCCGCGGAGATCGGTATCTATTCGGTGGTGATGGTGCTGCTCAGCTTCGTTGCTGCGTTCCGCGACTTCGGCGCTGGCCAGTATCTGGTTCAGAACAGGTTCGCCTCGGAGGAGGTGATGCGCGGCACCTTCACTGTGCAGGCTGGTCTGGGCCTGCTGTTCGCGATGGCGTTGGCGCTCGGCGCGTTGCCGGTCGCGCGGTTCTATGCCGAACCGGAAATGGTCGGCATCATGCTGGTGCTGGCGCTGAACTTTCTTGTCACGCCGCTAATGGCGTTTCCCCATGCACAGCTTGTGCGCGACATGCGCTTCGGCACCATCGCCACAGTGCGATTCGCCGGGGCCCTGGCCCATGGCAGTTCGGCGATTTCGCTGGCCTGGCTCGGTTGGGGCGCCATCAGCCTAGCCTGGGCCAACCTGGCAGCGACGCTCGTCGGTATCGCTGTCACCGCCATGCTGGCGCACCGGCCAATGTTCAAACGGCCAACCCGACACGGACTGAAGCCGGTGTTCGCTTTCGGCGGCACGCTGACGGTTGCCTCGCTGGTGACGACGCTTAGAACAGGCGCGCCAGAATTGTTGATCGGCAAGCTGCAGGGAATGACTGACGCCGGCTTGCTGAGCCGCGCACAAGGCCTGGTGTCGATGTTTCAGCAACTCGTGCTGGACGCAGTGGGGTCGATCACAACGCCCTACTTCTCGCGGGAGGCGCGCGAAGGACGCCCCCTGGCTGAGTCCTTTTGCAAGGTGCTCGAACTCGTCGTCGGTCTGGGCTGGGCATTCTTTGCCGCCACTGCACTGTTGGCCTATCCCATGGTGCGCGTCCTCTACGGAGACCAGTGGGACGACGCCGTGCTGACCGTACGTTGGCTGGCTTTGGCGTCTGCCGCGGGGCTGCCCGGCCTCATCTGCTACGCCCCGCTGGTGGCCCTTGGGGCACTCGGGTCGGTGGTCAAAGGCACGGCATTCGCAGGAGCTACTGGGCTGTTGGCTGCAGCGATAGGGGCTTTCCATGGCCCTGTCGCTGTCGCTCAGCTGCTCGTCCCCGCAAGTTTGGTGTCATCGGCGTACTGGCTTTACCTGGCGCGCCGCCACCTTGCCTTCGACTGGCCTGCCGTGAACGCCGCCCTCGGCCGCAGCACCTCGGTTGCATTGGTGAGCGCCATCGTCCCGACCCTCATCGTGCTAGTTTTGGGTTGGCGACCAGCCGGCAACTCTCTGCTTGTCTTGCTGGTCGCGTCACCCGCCGCACTGTTATTCGTCCTGGCGCTGCGGGTGTTTAGACATGCGCTTTGGGCAGAATTAGTGCGAGCATGTCAGTCGATCGCCTGGCTCAAACGAATTGGTAGCTAGTTGCATCATAAACTCGTTTCACATATACTCGATATCAGCTTGGCGAATATTTGATAATCAATATGAACTTCAAATTACATGTAACGAAACTTGCAATACTCGGAAGGCTGCCATTCGGAAATTCGATCAGGCGACTAAAGAGACAGATATTCGGGTACCAACCGGATCCTGGAAACATTCGCAACACGTTAACAGATCTTAATGAGATGGAATGCGCCGTCACATCGTTAGGCCGCTCCTTCGCAGGTGCAACCATCCTAGAGATCGGATCCGGATGGTTTCCAACAATACCAATTATGTTGAGTCTCCGAGGGGCCCAAAAACTTCTCCTTACCGATCTAACTCCACACCTCGATGACGTAACCTTCGCCGCCACTTTGGACGTCCTGAGGACACAACTTCAAGCATACCCTGACGCAGCGACAAAAACGACAATTCGGGATTTTAATCTAGAGTACTTGGCGCCGTTTGATCCTCAATCAATACCCGATGGTAGCGTTGATTTCATAATATCCAGAACTGTACTAGAGCACATCCCACCAGGGGGCATCTCAAGGCTGCTAACACAGTTGCATCCAAAATTATCTACAACCGGAATGATGATTCACTGTATCGATCACTCCGATCACCTCGAACATAGAGACAAATCAATATCAAAAATAAACTTTCTAACTTGGTCGACCGAAAATCACAAAATCGTCAATTGGCTAACAAAGGAGGGCGAGAATAGGCTGCGCCATCACGAGTATCGCGACTTGTTTCTGAAGTCTGGTTACACGATACTTTTTGAGTCAAGCCAGCCACATCCAGAAACACTTGAGTTGGCCAAGAACTTGCCGATGAAGGAACGCTTCGCCAAGATGACTCCAGAACAGGTATCCATTCTTTCATCCATTTACGTGCTGGCACCGCAATCACGCTCTCAGTGACGCACAAAATAACCCTTGAATCAAGCGGAATGCCAGCGGCAGGGCAGCTTCGAGTAGGCGGCTTCACCCGCAACTCAGCGAGCGAGTTCTCGGTAGGTGGCCTGCATTGCCGCCGCACTCGCTGCCTCGCTGCCTCGCTCGATCACAATGGCACGATTCCGGCGCGCGAAATCCGCACGCAAATCGGGCTTTTGCAGAAGATCAACCAACCGTAAGGCCAACATATCGACATCGGACGACGCAACCAGATAACCGTTCTGCCCATCGACGATCCATTCCCGCAATGACGGCAGGTCCGAGAATACCGGCGCTGACCCGCAGGCCATGGCCTCCAACAGAGCCATTGGCGTCGCATCGGACGACGGAATGGACACTGTCACCGCCGCCACACGGTAGAAGTCAGCCATCTGTTCGTAGGGAACCGAATCGATGATGACTACCGCTTGCGCAATGCCCAGCTCATTGGCGAGCGCCTGGATGCGATCACGCTCTTCGATCAAGCCATTGTGGAATTTCATCACCAGCACGGCCTCTGGCACATGGCGCCTGGCCAGTGCGAAGGCGCGAACCACGGTGTCCTGGTTGTAGAGCGGCGTGAAATTGCGTGCACTGAAGACCACAGGCCCCCCCAGCCCAGCCAGTTGCCGCCCGATCGGATGGATTGGTGGGCCAGGCGCGAAGGTGTCAACGTCCACGCCCCACTGGAGCACATCGACTGGCCGGCGAAGGGTGCCGGCCAGACCGGCGATCTCACGCGCCAGGTCGTCAGAGTCACAGGTCACAACATCGGCTTGGCGCAGCGAACGCTGCAGCGCCAGCCTGTCGGGCGCAGGCCGCTCGCCCGCACGGTAGATATCTGAGCCCCAGGCGGTGATGACGGTTGGGCCTCGCCAGGCCGACATCACGGCAGGTGCGAAGCCTGCCCAGTGCACATGTACGACCTGCGGCTGGATGCGCCACAGAAGGTAGCGCAGCATCAAGATCTGCCAACGCATGCCGCGATCTCGCAGACCGATGCGATGCGCCGTGACCTCTGGGGAGAACCGGCCCAGATCGGTGAACGAGACCACACTCAACGTATGTCCCAGACCTGCAAATCGATTCACCCACCGTTCAAAGTGAACGTGGTCGCCCCAACCGACAAAGCAGATTCTCTGGCCCGTCATGCGTCAGTCGCTGGCGACTCGTGCGCCTTTGCAGCGCCCTGCACGGCTTTCTGAAGCGCCGCGCACACAAGGTCAACCTGTTCAATGCGCATACTGGGATACAGAGGCAATGTGACCACGCGCTCGCCGATCAGATGCGACAGTGGAACCTCGGTTGACGGGCCTAACCCGGCTTGCACATACGCCGTGAAGGTGTCCACCGGCCGGTAGTGGATGCTGGTCTGCACTCCCGCCTCGCGCATGGCTGTCATCACATCGAACCGGCGTACTCCGGGCGGAAGCAACACCGGCATGAGGTGGAAAGCCGCCTCGCCACGATGAGCGGCAAAGGGCAGTCCCAGTCCAGGCACCTGAGCAAGCCGCTGCCGATAGGCCGACACCAGTTCGCCTCGGAGCGCATTGCGTTCGCGAACACGCCGCAATTGCACCAACCCCAGCGCCGCATTCAGTTCGCTCATGCGGTAGTTGAAGCCCAGGGCCACCACGTCATAGCCAAAGGCGTGCCCCTTGTGCCGGTCGAGTGTCAGGGTCGTCATGCCATGTGAGCGCAACCAACCCAGCCTTTCGGCCAGTTCGGGCCGCCGTGTCGTGACCATGCCGCCCTCGGCCGTGGTCATGTTCTTGTTGGAAAAGAAGCTGAAACAGCCCACATCGCCCCAAGCACCCAGCGCAACGCCGTCCAGGCTGGCGCAGGGCGCATGGGCAACGTCCTCAACCACCAGCAATCCACGGCGGGCTGCCAGCGCCATGATGCCCGGCATGTCGCAGGCATAACCCGCGTAGTGCACCACGACAACCGCCTTGGTGGCCGGCGTCAGCACCCGCTCGATCGATGCGGCGTCGACGTTCCAGTCATCGATTGATGCCACGTCCGCAAAGACCGGGCGAGCGCCACAGTACCGAACCGCATTCGCGGTGGCCACGAAGGTCAGCGATGGCACGATCACGTCGTCGCCAGGGCCAATGTCCAGGGCCGCCAGCGCCATGTGCAGCGCTGCGGTGGCGCTGTTGCAGGCCAGGGCCACAGGCACGCCAGTTTCCGACGCAAAGGCACGCTCGAAGGCCTTGGTGCGGTCGCCCATCGTCAACCACTTCGAGCGGATCACATCGATCACCGCCTGCTCCTCTTCGGGGCCCAGGTCAGGATCGAACAACGGAACTTGCCAGTTCATCATGCAGCCTCGTGAGGAAGAAACTCGTTGCGCCGCGACTCGAACTCCTCTATCGCGGTGGCGTAGTCATCGGGTCGCCCCATGTCGAGCCAATAGCCGTCGAACGGGTAGGACGCCACCTTGCGACCACCCGCCAGCAGGCTCTTCACAAGGTCGGGAAAGTCAAGGTGTTGGCCGTGCTTCAACTGCTCTAGCACGCTGGACTTGAAGCAGTAGATGCCCATGCTGACCCGGTAATCGAACTGCGGCTTTTCAACATAGGCAGTCAGCAGATTGTCCTCATCGGTTTCGATGACGCCGAAGTCAATCTTGACCTCGCGCCGGTAAGTGGCTATGGTCACCTCGGCATTCGAATCGCGGTGCCGGGCGAGCAACTTCGAATAGTCGATCGTCGTCAGCACATCACCGTTCATCATCAGAAAATCGCTCTCGTCACGCAGAGACGGGATAAGCGTCAACGGCCCAACGGTACCAAGTGGTCGCTCCTCGAACGAGTAGTCGATCTCCAGCCCCAGGCGCCGGCCGTCGCCGAAAAACGCCTGCATCAGTTCCGCCAAGTAACCCACGGCCATGGTCACGCGGGTCACACCCGCGGCCTTGAGTTGACGCAACACCACCTCCAGTATCGGCATGTCACCGATCGGCATCAGCGGCTTGGGCAGCACCGTCGTGTACGGCCGCAGCCGCTGGCCTTTACCCCCCGCCAGAATCACAGCACGCATCGCATTCCCCCGTCAGACGTTGTAGATGTCGGTCTTATAGCGGTCGAGGTGGCGCCGGAACCATTCGATCGAACGTTGCAGTCCCTCTTCCAGATCGACCCTGGGCGTCCATCCCAACAGCTGAGATGCCTTGCCATGGTCGCATAACAATCGCTCCACTTCGCTGTTGACTGGCCGGATTCTTTGGCTGTCCTCGACAACCTCGGAAGAGCTGCCGACCAGACCGACGATCAGTCGGGCCAAATCGCCGACACTGATCTCGCGCCCCGAGCCGATATTGAACACCTGCCCAACAGCGTCAGGATGGCTGGCCACCGCCAGGAAACCGTCGATGGTGTTGTCGACGAAGTTCATGTCGCGCGTGGGCGATAAGGAGCCCAGCTTGATCGTGCCGCCCTTGAGGGCCTGTGAAATGATGGTCGGGATCACCGCGCGTGCCGACTGCCGCGGGCCGAAGGTGTTGAACGGCCGGATGATGGCCACCGGAAGCTCGAATGATCTCCAGTAGCTCTCGGCAAGCATGTCCGCCCCGATCTTGCTGGCCGAGTAGGGAGACTGGCCCTGCAGCGGATGCTTCTCGTCGATGGGCACATACTGCGCCGTGCCATAGCACTCGCTTGTGGATGTGTGGACGACGCGCTCGACACCCTCATCGCGAGCAGCCTGCAACACGTTGATGGCGCCCTGCACATTAGTCTGTACGTAGCTCTGTGGCGCCACGTAGGAGTAGGGAATGGCAATCAGCGATGACAGGTGGTAGACCAGTTGCACCCGCTTGGTTGCGTGGCGCACCAGAAACGGATCGGCAATGTCGCCAGTGACGACCTCGATCTCGCGCTTGACTGCAGGATCGATCAGTTCGAGGTTGCCCCAGTCGTTGCGCGAGTTGTAATGCACTAGCGCGCGGACCTTGTGGCCGTCGCGCACCAGGCGCTCGACCAGATGACTACCAATGAATCCACCTGCGCCGGTGACGAGAAC
Source organism: Rubrivivax sp. (assembly GCA_030693565.1). Taxonomy (GTDB): domain Bacteria; phylum Pseudomonadota; class Gammaproteobacteria; order Burkholderiales; family Burkholderiaceae_C; genus Rubrivivax. The sequence continues at coordinate 13,299 of JAUYAJ010000620.1, read as the reverse complement.
TCTCTTAGTGGTTTCTGTCATTGTTTGCTCCTTTGGAACCGGTTAGCGCCAGTTCCATGGTTGACCATCCGCGCTCGTCAGTGGTCGCGCCGGTGATCCTGCGACGACAACTCCTGGAGCAACGTCCCGCGTCACAACCGCACCGGCGGCGACGATCGAGCCCGGACCCAAGTTCACACCTGGAAGCAACATGGCCCCAGCGCCAATATATACGTCGTCACCAATCGTCACCTTCGCATCGACTCTCGGCAAGCCGCACCTGCTATCGCCAATATCAGTATGCGTCAAAATCGTCGTTCGCATTGATATCGTAACTCGATCTCCGATATCAATGGAATTTGCAAGATCTAGAAATACCTGGCGGCCAATATGGCAGTTCTCACCGATGCGCAAATTTCTAAAATCAAGATCAGCGTTATGAATCGTCAGGTTGCGCAGAATACGCACGCCACCCATTATCACAGCACCCTCGTCACGCAAGAGCTGCACCGCTTGACTCCCTTCAGTGTGCTCCAACAACCGTACTACACCGTCGAATCCCAATGACGCCTCGATCACAGGCAAGTTTCTCACTGCAGAACTTTGGAGCCATGTGAACATCTTGAGAACTATTCGCAACGCCAAGACTTGCAATGCCGTTTTGATGTTCATGTGAAGGAAAACCGCGATGTTGAATGAACGAAAACTTAAGTGACACCAGTGCGCTGCCGCAGCCTCTAGCGCGACGAGCTGGCGGTCGCTCGGCAAACCAACGCTCAGACCACCATAGCCTGCGACCGCACCGCACCGCGCAGTCGAACCAAGACCAACAACCAGACATGACACCAGGGCCGGATTGAGCCGAACGCTGCACGGCGACATCACAGCGAAGTCGGCAAAAAGGGGCGCAGATGAACGCCAGCGAAACTACTAAGCCCAGTGTGCATCATGTCGTCAGCACAGACGGATCAAACACGGCGACGATGTCGATTTCGTCAAGCAAGTGAAGTGCATCGGCAGCACGACGAAAACGCCAATGCGTAACCATCTCCTCGATCAACGACTGCCAACTTAACAGTTGACCGCGGCGCCGATCCGCGCTCCACATAACGCCTTGGCTTTGTCGCGTGATGACCTGGAAACCGCAGTCGCGAAGTAGGCGCGTCAAGGAGCCCCGGGTGAAGTACTGCAGATGGTGCGGTGGTGAAATGTGCCGCCAATGCTCACCAGCGAGTCGGGCACCCAGTGAAGCGCTGTCTATCGTATTGAGGGCAAGCACACCACCAGGTTTCATCCAACCAGCTACCGAGCGAAGCACCCCTCGGGGGTCTTCCAGATGCTCCAAGACATCCCACATCGTCACCATGTCGAAACTGCGCGCATAAGTCGGACATTGCCCATCTCGACCAGACTCAATCGTGATTCCGAAGTGTTGACGACCGTACTCCGCCGCCCAGGCCGAGCGTTCGTAGCCAATAGCATCCCAGCCAGCGTCGACTGCAACCTTGACAAACAGCCCAACTGCGCAGCCGAAATCAAGCAGACGACCACGATCTGCCGTGTGTTGTTCCAACTCGCGAAGGCGCTTCGCGAAGCTGCGCATTCGCAATGGCGCCTTGGCTAAATAGTCTTCGTAGCCAATCCGAGTTGAACCGCCGCCGGCGTCGTAGTATTGCTGCTCGTACGCTCCGTCCAGTTCGCCAGCCGCCAGACCTGCCGACACGAACGAGTGCGTACAATTTCCACAACGCGACACGGTGTAGTGGTCGATGCTCCAGACACTCGCGGCTCCACTGGAGGCGCACACAGGACAATTTCTCACCACTTTTGGATCCATGACCAATCACGAAGCGTTGCGGAAACAGAAGATGCTCTCTCCACCCAGCAGATACTCATAGGACTGCTGACTGATACAGGCGAAGAATGTCTGGCTCATACCAGCCCATGGCATCAGCCAGTCGTCAAGTTCCAAAGTGATCAGTCCCGCTCTCGCCACCCATTGGGTATTTTCCTTGAACAAATGCACCTGCGATCCTTCGATGTCGAGTTTTACGATCAGTGGGTCTCTAGCGCCTCCCTTGATAGCTTCTGTCATGCAGTGCTTTCGTTCATTCAAGACAAGGGATGTCCAGGGCCGGGTCGAGTTTGCGGCGATCTTCAGTCATGACATTGGTGCCGCACGCAGGAGCGTGGTGGCGCAGCGGACCGCGAATCGCGGCATCGATCGATCCCACGGCGTAAAGCGTGGCAGTTGCAGGACATCGGACAGCGCGCCCGCCGTCGCCGCGGCCGTTGACACTGCCGCACTGAAACCGGCCTGCCGCACCAACGCTACGTCGCGGTCACTGTAGTCATGCCCCGGCCGGCCGTTCGGGTATGCGAACACGGTGGGCGCTTCGCCCAACCAGGCAGCCAGTTCGTCACGGCCGCCTTCGATCTCGGCCCGCGCCTGCTCTGGCGACAGACAACGCAGAATCGGATGCGTCACCGTATGACCTCCGATTGTCATGCCCTGCTCACGCAGGTCGACGACTTGTTCGCGTGACATCATCAGATCCGACCGATTTTCAAGACCGGCACGGCGCGCAATTTCGGCGGTTCGCTCAGCACGGTCGCTTGGGTCGAGGTGTTTCAAGCGGGTGAGCGCATCGCCATAGGCCCGCACTCTGGAGCCTGCGTCATCGATAGAGCAGAGGCCCAGTCCCAACTCCCGCCAGTCGAGTTCACCAGGCGCGGCACACCGAACGGCCTCAATGACGGTGTCGTTCCACATACGGCCACCATCGATGAAACCGGTGGCGATGAAGAAAGTTGCGGTCAGCCCGTGGCGGCGCAAGATCGGCGCAGCAACGGTGTAATTGTCCCTGTATCCGTCGTCAAACGTGATGCACGCGGCTGCGGGCGGCAGTTGACCTGCTGTCAACTTTGCTGCGGCGTCAGCCAGCGGCAAGACATGGAAATTGCGCGCAATGAAAGCCATGATGCGTTCGAACCTGGCGGCGTCCGGCTCCCAGGGCAACAAGTCATCTGGCTCTGGAAGCACACGATGAAAGATGAAGGTCGACAGGCGTGCATTCGCGCCTCCGGGCGCAAGCCACCGGAACAGGCTGAATGCATGAGGATTGTTATGCAGCATGTTCTAGGGCTGGTCCCGCACGGCGGCGCAGTTGCCCGGTCACGTCGCCGGTCACCAAGAGGCTGGATAAGAACCGCTCGTTACCCCATTCTTGCCAACGCTCACCAAGAAGTCGATCCAAACCAGTAGATACCGCCTGACCGGCTTCGGGATCGATACTGCGGTGCGTAAAATCAGCGAAATCAGAGCACTCGCGTATGTAACGATCTCGACTGCTGGGGTCGAACTGATCTAATGCGGACTCAGAACGTCCCTGGATGTGTTCCTTGCCACTCTGTCGCCAGCACGCGCAGGCGGCAATGCCGGCCATTGACTTGACTTCCGAGTCGTCCCCAGTGCCCACCGAGTACACGACCCCGTCACTTATGGAACATCTAAGGCCCACAAGATCGCGGACGGCCACTGTATCGACGTCTATCTGAACGACGTAGAAATCGGCAGCGTAGTACGCGACCGCACTCAGGCGATCCCAGGCCCCATCCACAGACAACCCTGACAGACGAAACTCGCCGGCATCGTGGGAGGTGATGTGTGGAAGGTAATCGCAAATCAGTGCTCGATCGCTAGTATCCGAGGAGGGGTCAGCCACTACCACCTCCCCAGGCGCAAGGAATCACCCAATTGACGTTGAGCGCAATCAGATTAGGCAGCACGGCGGTCTGGTGAACCATTGACAGCGTGGTGAAGGCCGCGTCGCCGCGCGGGATAAGTTGGTGTGCTCGACATGGTGCGGATAGCCCAGTTGAAGCGCGCCTTGTTTGGGCGTTGTTTCAGGGTCATGTGAACGAGTCAGTGGTTGGATGAGTGGTTGGTCGACGCCACGGTGCGAGCTCGCGGTGTCGAGGCATGTGCAACTGGCTCGGGGATCGAATGCGTCGGATTCATGAGTGTTCTGCTGATCAAGTGCAGCGCGACTGTCCCGATAACCATCAGGTTGTACGGAAGATCGAAGTACGCCAAGCTGAGGAATGCACCGCCTGCAGCAAAGCCGATCAGGCTCACTTGCACCATCGCGCCCAAATCCGCTGCCCATTTGTGCTGCGCGTCGCTACGCGCGGCCTTGATGAGTTTGTTCGAGGTCGTCCATGTCAATACGCCAACGAGCAAGAACAGGAACAGCCCGACAAAGCCATGCTCACCGAGCACTTGGAAGTAGATGCTGTGCGCCGCGTGGACGCGCCCCGGATCCGGAGAGTACATCTGGAACACCTCCGGCAAATAGATCATGAAGCCGCCGCCGAAGGGCTTGTGAAGGGCCAGGTTCCAGGCCATCCACCAGGCGTTGATGCGACCGAGCGCCGAATCGTCCTGTTCGTAGGTTTGTATCGTCTCCATCCGCGCCCACCACTGTTCGGGCATGAAGGAAACGATGACGATGCCGAGCGCCACCAGGACGACGCCCCAGAGGACTTTCTGATCCCCCTTGAGCCACAGAAAGACCGCCATCACCGCGATCGCCAGCAAGGCGCCGCGAGAGTAGGTACCCAGCACGGTGATGGCCGTCAACGCCATCGCCACGCCCATCGCCAACACCATCCAGCGCCGCACCATCTGCATCTGCAGGTAGCGCATCAGCGGAATGGTCGCAACCAGCGCCAGCGCCAGTTCGTTGTTGCCGCCGATGAACCCGCCTGGCCCCCAGACGCGGTAGTTCCCAGCCGTGGCCAGCGTGAACAGCCCGCCCTTGACGCCATAAAAGCCGATCGAGATGACGATCGCCCAGACGAAGACGTCGAGCTTCTTGCGGTCGTCGATCAGCGACAACGTGACGAAGATCATCAGGAAAATCTTCATCGACCGCTCCCACAACTGCAAGCTGTCCTCAAGGTAGAACGAAAACGGCAGCGTGATGCAGATCCAAATGGTGAACGCCAATAAAGCCCACACCGGCGCTCCAAGGAAGGGGTTCTGGCGCACCTTCGTCGCCAACAGTCCAAGCAGTGTGGCCACCGCGACCAGTGTCCCGACCGGCCACGTTGATGTGGCCCAGCCAAACTCGACGTGCGGGCTCATCAAACTGAAGTTGGTCCACAGGATCACGCCAATCCACGGCTGTCGCAAAGCCCACAGCGTGCCGCCGAGGATGAAGGCGATGACGAACAGGTCACGCACGGCACAAGCCCTCGTCGGCCGGCAGCAGCCGGCGGAACAAATTTAGCTGGGCCTGCGTCGTCTGCGCCCAGCTGAAGCCTTCGGCATAGCTGCGAACGCGCGCGCGATCAGGCATCGCCGCCGCCAAGGCCAGCACCACGGCGGCAAGCGACGGGCCGTCGCGGCGATCGACGAGCAAGCCGCCGGATTCGGCGGTGACGACTTCGGGCGTGCCCCAGATGCGCGTCGCTACCACCGGCGTGCCGCAGGCCATCGCCTCCAGCAGCACGTTGGCCCAGCCTTCGCGGCTCGAAGCCAGGATCAAGGCATCAGCGGCGCTGTACCAGCGTGACATCTGTTCGTTGGGCACGGCGCCGGCAAGATGCACCTGCTGACCCAGGCCCAGCGACGCCACCTGCGCCTGCAAGCGGCCGCGCTCTTCGCCTTCGCCGACGATCACCAGCCGCGCGCCGGGCCGCTGGGCCAATATGGCCGGCATCGCGTCGATCGCCACATGGTGCCCCTTGCGTTCGATCAAGTGGCCCACGGACAGCAGCAACGGCGCGCCGCCGAGCTTCAACTCGGCCCGCATCTGAGGCTGGGGCAGTGGGCTGAAGCGCACCAGGTCAACGCCATTGCGCATGACGTGCAAGCGTGCCGGGTCGATGTCCCAGCCCCTGAGCACATCCACCAGCGCGGCGCAGACACCGATCGACGCGTTGGCACGGCCAGCAGCCCAGCGCGTCATCGCCCGCGGCAGCGCGTAGTTCGGGATCAGGTTCAGGTCGGTGCCACGCGCCGTCACGGTGAAGGGCTTGCCAAACCAGCTCGCCAGCAAGGCCGCCGCGACGCCATCGGGGTAGTAGTAATGGGCGTCGATGAGGTCGAAGTCAAAGCCTTCGCGCTGCAGCCGCCGCAGCGCCGGCGCGGCGGCCAGCGCCAGCACCAGCGGCGCCGTCGTCATGCCCACCTTCGGGATCAAGGGGTAGCGCGGGTGCAGCACATCGACGCCGTTGCGCTGCTCGCGCGTCGGCGTTCTGGCCATGGCGGCGTAGTCGCCCCAGCGCGCATCGGTCGACCAGAACCAGGGCACTGGCGCCACCACTTTGGTCTCGACTTCGCCGCTGCGCAGCAGTTCGCGCAAACGTGTCTCGACGAAGATGCCGTGCACGGGCCGCGCGCTGCTCGGGTAGAGCGTCGAAAACAGCAGCGTGCGGATGCGGCGGATCATCGGCTGGCGCTCGGCGTCGGTGCGGCCACAGCGCCATCCTGCGCGCGCAGCCGCCCGGCCAGCACGACGACGCGTTGGGCGTTGCCGCGCCAGGTCAGGCCCATGCGGGTTATCGTGGCCGCGGAGCCGGCGGCAATGCGCTCGCGCAGCGCCGCATCGGCGCACAACCGGGTCAGCGCGGCCTCGAAGGCACCCGGGGCCGCGGCGTCGAACAGCAAAGCGTTGCTGCCGTCGCTCAACACCTCTTCGATGTTCGGCTGACGCGGTGCGACGATGGCCTTGCCCAGCGCCAGGTACTCGAACAGCTTGAGCGGCGATGCGTAGGGCACGACCGCAGGCTGCAACGCAATGTCGAAGGCCGCCACGTGGGCAGGCACATGTTCGCGGTCGATGACGCCGGTGAAACGAACACGTTCGCCCAGCTGCAGCTCGAGCGCCAGCGCCTCCAGATCGGCCCGCGCCGGGCCGTCGCCCACCACCAGCAGCCGCGCATTCGCCGGCGCGTCGGTCGACGCCATCCAGTGCAGCACGCGGTCGACGCCATGCCAGTCGCGCACGAAGCCGGTAAAGCCGAGCACCAGGGCCCCGTCCCAGCCCAGCGCGGCCTTGGCGGCCGCGATGGTGGGTGCAGCCGAGAAATGCGCTTCGTTGATGCCGTTGGGAATGACGACGATGCGCTCGGCCGGCACGCCGCGCTGGCTCACATGGCCGCCCAGCACCTGGGTCACCGGCAGCACGACATCGGCGCCGCGCCAAGCCAGCCCTTCGGCCCAGCGCGCCAGCCACGGCAGGCCCAGGCCGCCGAAGCGCATGCGTTCGTCGACCAGCGGCGCGTTCACTTCCAGCAGCAGCGGGATGCGGCGCCGGCGCTTGAGCATCAGACAGGCCAGCAGGAAGAGGTAGTAGCGCTCGTAGATGACGTCGGGCGCGAAGGCCTTGGCGGCACGCGCCAGGCGGACATAGGCCAATGCCGAATAAGCCAGCTCGAGGATTTCGTACACCGCCTTGGGCAGCCGGGCGCGCAGTTGCTGCACCCAGCCCACTTCGCCGCCCATGCCGGCACCCGTGGGCGCTTGCGGCGCCACCACCATCACCTCGTGCCCCAGTTCACGCAAGGCGGTGATCATCTCTTCGATGTGGACGGCCTGGCCATCCTTCGACGCCGTGCGGTGGTGGTAGAGGATCTTCATCGGCCCGGGCGCTCGCTCATGCAGCGCGCGCCATGCCGGTCTCGCCGAGCGAGCAGCGCACGAAGGCGTCGTACATCAGCAGGCTCCAGATCGGCGTGCTGTGGTCGCGCGCACCCGACTCATGCTGTTCGACGATCTGGCGGATGCAGGCCGGATTGAACCAGCCGGTGTCCAGCATCGGGCCTTGCAGCAGGGCCGAGCGCACGCGCTCGCGCAGCGGCCCGCGGAACCAGCGCGCCAGCGGCACCGCAAAGCCCATCTTCGGCCGGTACAGCACGTCGTGCGGCAGCGCCGGCTCCATCGCCTTTTTCAGCACCACCTTGCCGTTGTGGCCGCGCAGCTTCATCGACGACGGCAACGTCGCCGCCCACTCGACCAGCTTGTGGTCCATCAGCGGCTCGCGCACTTCCAGCGAATGCGCCATGCTGGCGCGGTCGACCTTGGTGTTGATGTCACCCACCAGGTAGGTGTGCATGTCGATGTACTGGATCAGCGCCAGCGGGTCGTCGGTCTCGGCATTCTTGGCGTGGCGGTGGAAGACCTCGCCTGCGCTGTAGCCACCGAGCTGAGCCTTGAAGGCCGGGCTGAAGAGCTGGCTGCGCAGCGGTTCGCGGATCAGCGACATGCTGTGGAAATAGGCTTCGACCGAAGTCCGCGCCATGCCTTCGAAAGTGGTCTTGGCGCGCAGCATGCGCGGCGCCCAGTCGGCCTTGGGGTAGACCCGACCCAGCAGCCCGAACAGCGGCTGGCGGATCGCCGCCGGCAAGGCCGAGCGCATGCGCTCTTCCATCATGTGCAGCCGGTAGCGCCGGTAGCCGCCGAAGACCTCGTCGCCGCCATCGCCCGACAGCGCCACCGTCACATGCTTGCGCGCCAGCTGGCAGACCCGGTAGGTCGGGATCGCCGAGCTGTCGGCATAGGGTTCGTCGTAGAGCGCCGCCAGCGTGTCGATGAGGTCGAAGTCATCGCTGCCCACCGTCTCCACATGGTGGTTGGTGCGGTAGCGCTCGGCCACACTGCGCGCGAACTCGGCTTCGTTGTACTGCGGGTCCTCGAAGGCGATCGAGCAGGTGTTGACCGGACCGCCGCCCAGACCGGCCATGGTGGCCACGACGGCGCTGGAGTCGACGCCACCCGACAGGAAGGCGCCCAGCGGCACTTCGGAGATCAGGCGCAGCTTGACCGATTCGGCGAGCCGATGGTTCAGCTCGTCGCAGGCATCTTCCAGGCTGGTCGGGTTGCCCAGCGTGAAGCGCACGTCCCAGTATTCCTTGGGCTCGCCCACCGGCTCACCGCGGCGGATCGCCAGCGTGTGCGCCGGCGGCAGCTTCTTGGCCTGTTTGAAGATGGTGCGCGGCTCGGCCACGTAGCCGAGGGCGAAATACTCTTCCACCGCCAGCGGGTCGATGTCGCGCCGCAAGCCGTGATGCGCCATCGGCGCCTTCAGTTCGGAGCCGAACAGCAGCGTGCCGTCGTCGAGCAGCGCGTAGTACAGCGGCTTGACGCCCAGGCGGTCACGCGCCATGAACAAGGTCTGGCGGTTGCGGTCCCAGAGCGCGAAGGCGAACATGCCGCGGAAGCGCTGCACGCAGTCCTCGCCCCAGGACTCCCAGGCGTGGACGATGACCTCGGTGTCGCTCTTGGTGTGGAACACATGTCCCAGCGCCTGCAACTCGGGGATCAGTTCCTGGTAGTTGTAGATCTCGCCGTTGAAGACGACGACGACCGAGCCGTCTTCGTTGAACAGCGGCTGCTGGCCGGTGGCGATGTCGATGATCGACAGCCGCCGATGGCCGAAGCCGACCCCGGGCTCGATGTGAAGACTGCCTTCATCGGGGCCGCGGTGGGTCAGCGAGTCGTTCATGCGCTGCAACACGCCGCGCTCGACGGGTCGGTTGCCGCGGGTGTCGAAGATACCGGTGATGCCGCACATGTTGATCAGTGTCAGGGGGCCAGAAGCCGGTCGTACAAGCCACGGTAGGTGGCCACCATCGCCGGCAGGCTGAACCGGCGCTCGACGACCGCCCTGCCGGCTCGGCCCATCGCCGCTGCCGACACCGGATCGGCCGCCAGGCTGACCAGCGCGGCGGCCATCGCCTGCACATCGGCCGCCGGAACGATCAAGCCCGTCTCACCCGCCGTCACCAGGTCGGCGTTGCCACCGACGCCAGTGGCCAGCACCGGCAACGCTGTGGCCATCGCTTCGAGAATGGTATTGGAAATGCCTTCGGCCAGCGACGGCAATACGAAACAATCAAGCCCGCGCATGACATCCGGCACATCTGCGCGCTCGCCCGGCAGCCAGGCCAGCGACGCGAGCCCCGCTGCGTCGACGATTTGCTGCGCCTGAGCGCGCAGCGGGCCGTCACCGACCATCACCAGTCGCAGCCGCTGGCGCAGTTCCGGCTGCATTTCCAGCGCGCGCACGAAGGCCTGCGCCAGCGCCACCGGGTCCTTGACCGCCTGCATCCGACCGACGCTGCCGGCCAGCCACAGGCCGGGGTCGTCGAAGGGGCAGCCCGCAATCGGTGCACGGCCTGCCACAGCGGGGCTGAAGCGCTCGACATCGACGCCGTTGTAGACCTGGGTCACGCGCCGGCCCGGCACGCCGACCGGTCCTTCGAGGTAGGCCGCCAGGTCGCGCGACAGCGCCAGGTAATGGTGGACGAAAGGCCGGTACAGGCGGCGCAGCCATTGGTGGCGGCGGTTGCTGCCGTCGAGGTCACCGACGTCGCGGCCGTGCTCACCATGCACGCGCGCTGGCACGCCGGCGGCCCACGCCGGCACCTGGCACTCCAGCGCCGCCAGGTTGCGGGTGTGGACGACGGCGGGGCGCAAGCGGCGGAACAAGCGGTACAAGCGTGGGTACAGCCAGAGCGCGTGGCCCGGCGGCTTGTGCATGGCGATGAACTCGACGTCGTCGCGCAGGATCCGACTGCTGAAGGCCGGTGCCACCTCGGTCAAGGCCAGCACCGCATGCCGATAAGCCGTGGCCGGCATGTGGTTGATGAGATTGACGATGCCGTTCTCTAGGCCTCCGGTGTCGAAGCGGTAGACCACGTGCAGCACCAGCGGCCGGGTGTCCAGCCCACCACCGGGGGATGTCGTGCGCGCCGTCACAGGCCCGGTCGCGCGCCGGCCCGGCCGTCGGCGCCGGGGGCACGCGCAGCGTTCACCATCGGCCCGGACACCCGTGCAAACTCACAAACGCCACAGGCGATAACCAGCGGCGCGCAGAGCGGCCGGGTCATAGGCCGCCTTGACGTCGATGAAGGCGCCGCCGCTCACCAGCTTGGTGCCCAGGTCGGCGACCGACAGTTCGGCAAACTCCCGGTGCGCCACCGCCGCCACGATGGCATCGGCGCGCGGCAGCTCGGCCCAAGGCAAGAGCTTGACGCCGTACTCGTGCATCGCTTCGTCGACCTCGGCCTGCGGGTCGGTGACGCAGACCTCGACGCCGTAGTTCTGCAGTTCGTGAATGATGTCGATGACCTTGGAGTTGCGCAGGTCGCCGCAGTTCTCCTTGAAGGTCAGCCCGAGCACGTTGACCTTGGCGCCCTTGATGTTGCTGCCGGCAGCGATCATCTGCTTGATGGTCTGCTCGGCGATGAACTTGCCCATGCCGTCGTTGATGCGCCGTCCGGCCAGAATCACCTGCGGGTGGTAGCCGATCATGTCGGCCTTGTAGGTCAGGTAATAGGGGTCGACGCCGATGCAGTGGCCACCCACCAGACCGGGCTTGAACTTGAGAAAGTTCCACTTCGTCCCGGCCGCTTCCAGCACCTCGGTGGTGTCGATGCCGAGCTTGTCGAAGATGATGGACAACTCGTTCATCAGCGCGATGTTGAGGTCGCGCTGGGTGTTCTCGATCACCTTGGCCGCTTCGGCGGCCTTGATGCTGCTGGCGCGGTGCACGCCGGGCACGACGATCATCTCGTACAGCTTGGCGACCTTGTCGAGCGTCTCGGGGCCGTCGCCGGAAACGATCTTCAGGATCTTGGTCAGCGTGTGCTCTTTGTCGCCCGGGTTGATGCGCTCCGGGCTGTAACCAACGAAGAAGTCCTGCTTCCACTTCAGACCCGACTCGCGTTCCAGCACCGGGATGCAGACTTCCTCGGTGGCGCCGGGGTAGACGGTGGATTCGTAGACGACGGTGGCGCCCTTCTTCATGTGGCGCCCGACGCTGGTGGAGGCGCCGATCAGCGGGCGGAAGTCGGGGATGTGGGCCTGGTCGACCGGTGTGGGCACGGCGACGATGATCATGTCGGCTTCGGCCAGCAAGGCCGGGTCGGCGGTGTATACGGCGTGGCTGGCAGCGGCCAGCTGGGCGTCTTCGAGTTCACGCGACGGGTCAACGCCGCGTTGGCAGGATTCCACCTTGGCCACCGAGATGTCGAAACCGATGGTCCGCACCTGTTTGCCAAACTCGACGACGAGCGGCAGGCCCACATAGCCCAGGCCGATGACGGCGATCGTGTCCATTTTCAAGAATCCTTTTTCGTTCATGTTGTCGTGCCCGCCGCCGCTCAGCGCCCGGCGTGGGTTTCGCGCAGCAGGGTACCCAGCGCGCCAAGATTGGCATTGACGAAGGCCTCCAGCGCGGCGCTGGCCACGGCCGGCGACTCGTCGTCGGCGTGCAGCACCAGCACCGCGCCGTCGTCGCCGCGGCCGCGCAGCCGCGCCAGCGCGCCATAAGCCTTGGCGGCCGCGTCGCCAGCGATCCAGCTGCCATCGATCCAGTACAGCTGCCAGACCACCAGGTGCGAGCGCTGCACGGTGCGCGGGTCGAGCGGGCCCAGCAGTTCGGCCGTGCGCACCACCAGGGGTTGGCCGGCCACGGCCAGTTCGCGGCGACCGCTGCCGACCTGATTCCAGAGCGGATCCTCCGAAGCCACCAGCATGTTCTGCGAACTGACCAGCTTGCGGTCCGGCCCCTGGCTGCGGTAGTAAGCGAGGTAGACACCCACCGTGCGCGCACCCGCCGCGTCATAGCTGGCCGTGGCTTGCGCTGACGGCGCATGGAATTTTGGCTGCCAGGCGACCGCGCGCGCGCCTTCGCTGGACCAGCCGCCGGCCAGCTGTGCCGGCAAGCTCAGCCGGGCCTCGGCGCTGCCGGGGGCTTCATGGGCCAGCCCCAGCAGCGCGGCGTGCGGCAGCGTCACCACAAGCAGCGCCGCCAGCCAGGTCGCGCCCAGCGCCGCCGGCACTGAAGCGCGGACGCTGGGCAGGCTGCCACCGGTTGTGACGCCGAGCGGCGCGGACCGGTCGGCCTCGGGCTCGGCCCAGCGCGCACCGATCATGAACATGATCATGATGACGACACCGAAGAACACCCAGCCGTAGATCAGGTGGTCGACACCGACGGCGATCGTATTGCCCGACAGGTGGCCCAGCATGACGATGATGTAGGCGCGCAGCCAGTTGGCCACGATGGGCACCAGGATCGCCACGCCCATGAAGATGATGCGGCGCCGGTTCGAGTTGTAGTTCAGGTAGGCGAACAAGGTGCCGACCATGAACGACGCGATCAGGTAGCGCACGCCGCTGCAGGCCTCGACCACCGACCAGTTGCCCGATGGAATGACAAACTGCAGGCCCTCGCGGTACACCGGCACCCCCGACAGCGCCACCGCTGCCACAGTGAAGTCCGCCGTCCATTCCATCATCGGGGC
>JAUYAJ010000514.1 GCA_030693565.1 Rubrivivax sp. | reverse complement strand
ACGATCTGCGGCGCCTGCCCGGGCCAGCTCGTGCGGATGATGACCTGGGTGTCCGACAGGTCGGGCAAGGCGTCGACTGGCGTGCGCAGCATGCTCACCACGCCCCAGGCCGTGAGCATCAAGGTGGCCAGCAGCACCAGGCCCCGGTTGGCCAGGCTCCAATAGACCAGGCGGGCGATCACGGCGCGCCCTTCTGGGCCGGCGGCGCCGAAGCGGCGGCCGCTTTCGATGGCGATGGCAGCGCCCGCAGGGTGGTGATCTGTGGCACCTCGCCGTCCTGCAGGTGGAACTCGATCTGCACCTTGGCGCCGGTTGTCAGGTGCCGCGACCGCTCGGCCTTTGGTGGCAGCTTGAACTCCATCGTCATTTCAGGCCATTTCAGGGCCGCGATGGGCGGGTGGGTCAGCACCACCGAATCGCCCGCCACGCTGTCCACCACCGCGTCGGTGCGGTGCACTTGTGCGGCCCGGTCCGGTGCCTGGTCGAGCCGGGCTTCCAGCCCGCGCAAGCTGGCTTCGGAGTCGATCAGGAAGTTGCCCGACAGCACGACGCGCTGGCCCGCTTGCAGTCCCTCCAGCACTTCGGTCTGACCGTCGACTTCCAGGCCCGTGACCACCTGCACCGGTCGGAAGCGCCCGTCGGCTTGCGCCAGCATCACCACGCTGCGGCGCCCGGTGTGGATGACCGCGTCGCTGGGCACCAGCAGCCTGCCCTTGGCGGCAGGCAGCGCGAAACGCATCTGCACGAACATGCCCTGAACCAGCTGCCCGCCTGCGTTGGCCAGTTCCATTCGAGCCTTCAGCGTGCGCGTGGCCGGGTCCACCTCGGGCAGCAGGGCCTGCACCTGGCCCTCGAAGCGCCGGCCCGGCACCGCCGTGCTGGTGGCGATGACGCGCGTGCCGGACCTGAGCAAGCCGGCCTGGCTCTCGGGTACCTGGCCTTCGGCCCACACAGAGCCGGTGCCCTGGATGCGCGCCAGCGCCATGCCCGGCATCACCGTCATGCCCACACGCATCGCCAGTTCGGTCAGCGTGCCGCTTTGCGGCGCCTTCAGCGTGTAGCGCGGTTGCAGCACCGCGCTGCGCACCACGGCGTCGATCTGGTCGGCGTCCATGCCGGCGAGTTGCATGCGTTGCAGCGCGGCGTCGCGCAACCCGGCCAGATCAGGCCCCTGCATGCGCAGCAAGGCCAGGTAGTCCTCCTGCGCAGCCACCCAGCTGGGTACATAGATCTCGGCCAGCGCCGCACCGGCGGCGACGCGGTCGAGCGTGGCGCGCACGAAGAGTTTTTCGACGAAGCCGGTGGCACGCGCTTGCAGCAGCACCTGGTCACGTTCATTCCAGACCACCGTGCCGGTGGCGCTGACTTCAGGGGCCAGCGCGCCGGCGACCACCGGCGCCGTGCGCAGGCCCAGGTTCTGCTGGATGCGGGGGCTGATGCTGACGCTGGCGGAGTCGGTGCCGCCGGCGCCCGCATAACGCGGCACCAGCATCATGTCCATGAAGGGCGACTTGGCCGGGGCGTCGAAATTCTTGCCCGGCACCATGGGGTCGTGATAGTGCTGAATGCGCAGGCCGGTGATCGGGTCCAGGTCGCCGGCGCGGAGGCCATCGCGCAAGTGCCGGCGCGTGGCAGCTTCGCCTTGTGCGATCGTCCACTGGCTGGGGTCGCCGAGCGGCGGGGTCTGGTTCTGCGGCGCGGCCCCCTCAGCTCTGCCGTGCTGGATGCCCCACCAGCCGGCGCCGGCGACCAAGGCGGCCAAGCCGGCCAGTGCGGCGGCGATCGAGACGGCACTGCGCCAGGGTTGGGTGCTCATCGTGTGGCCTCCGGTGGCGGTATCAAGGTGCTCAGGCGCGCCTCGTCGGACGCGCTGTCAAGTTCGATCTGCACACGCTCCATTCGCAGCGCCAGTTCGGCTTGGCGCGCGGCCAGAACGGCCAGCAAGGGTCCGTTGCCGGCACGGTAGGCTGACAAGCTCGACTCGATGCGCGAGGCGGCCAGCGGCAGCTGTAGCTGGTCGTAGGCCGCCAGGCGGTCGAGCCCGGCGCGCCAGCGCTGTTGCCAGCGCTCGACTTCGGCGCGGCGCGCGCGGCGCAATTCTTCGGTTTCGGCTTCGACTTGCGCCGTCTCGGCCAGGCGCGCTGCAAGCTCGCGCTGCTGGCGGTTCGCGGGGTCCCAGCGCAGCGGCAGTGAAACGCCGATCGACACCATGTTGTCGAAGCGCGACCCCCGATGCTGGAAGCGCAGGTCGGTGCTCCAGTCGGCGCGCCGTTCTTCTCGCGCCAGGTCGGCCATCGCGCGCGCGCTGTTCTCGCGCGCGATCGCCGCGCCCAGTTCTGGATCGGCTGCCAGCAGCCTGGCGCCGTCAGGGTCGGACACGGGATCTGCGCGCAGCGGCAGCGCCTTGCCCAGCGGTCTGTCGGCGGCAGCGCCGATCCAGCGGCGCAGCGCGCTGCGCGCGTTGGCCAGCGCTGTATCGACCTGGAGGCGCTGATCGTCCAGACGCACGGGCAAGGCGCGCGCCGTGAACACGTCGACCTGCGAGCCGCGCCCGGCGCGATAGGCCGCTTCGGCGGCCTGCACCGTCAACGCCGCTTCGGTCTGCATCGCGGCCAGTAGCGCCGTGCGCTGCAGCTCGGCCCGCACGGCAAGCCAGGCCAGCGCGGTCTCGCGGCGCAACTCGGCGCGGCGCGCGTCGCGCCGGGCCCAGGCCAGCAAGGCATCTTGCTCATGGCGCTGCGAACGCGCACGGCGTTTGGCCTCGTCGGGCCAGGCCTGACTGATGCCGACGCTGCGTGCCGTCATGGGTTCGCGCGTCAGCAGGCGCTGCGCCGAACCTTCGATCGGCACGTTGTCCAGGCTCCAGCGGAGCGTGGGGTCGGGGATCTGGCCGGCGGCCACGGCACGCTCGCGCGCGGCCATGGCAGCCCACTGCTGCGCTGGCAGGGCTTGTGAGTGCGCTTCGGCCAGATCCATGGCCACGTCGATGTCCAGCGCCGGCGGGTTCTGGGCGGCGGCGACGGGGGCGATGAACACCAGCGTCCCCAGCCCGACCCAGCGCGCCAGCGCTTGCCATGACGGACGGTGGGCGCGGCCGAACCGGGCCCCACGAATTGCAGCTGACATGGGATGAGTTCCATCTGAAGTGCCCCTGCGCGCAGGCAGAGGCGACAGCCGGGCGTCGCCAATGGGCGGCGCCGGCGCTGCTCAGGACTTCAGATCGAGCTCGGGGGACGCCAGACGGGCACTGGCAGGCCGCATGGCGCTGCTGGCGTCTCGGGACGGCATGCCTGCAAAGCCGGCAAGGACGGCGCAGGTGCCGCTGCTGCGGGCAACATCCAGAGCACGGGCGCCTGGCAGTCCTGCCCATCCACGCAGTTTCGTGTGCTCCCGGAGGCGCCGTCGAGGCTGAGGCAGCAATCAGCCACCGGCGCGCCGTCGGCGTTCGCGCTGGCGTCGCCGGCTTCGGCCGATGCATCGGCCATGGCCATCGGGCACGGCGCAGGGCGCGCCTGGGCGCTGGCCCAGCCCTGCAAAGGCAGCGCCAGACACAAGAGGAGGGTCAGGAACCAGCGCGCCATGGCTCGATGATACGGGGTCGATCCGCGGGCAGGCGAACGCCCCGCGCCTTTCGATTGCGAGCGCTGACCGTGCTGACTGGCATGTTGCGTCAGCAAGCCAGCGCCAGCGCGTGCAGTGGACGCATCGTCGACGCGTCGACGACGATGAAGGCGATGCGGCGCGGAAACGCCGCGTCGCCGGTTGCCACCGTGATCTGCCAGCGAGCGCCGTCGGCCGCGGTCCAGGCCGGCACGTCGCGCTGCAGTCGCACCACATGGTCGTGTAGCAAGGTCTTGCCGTCGTTCTCGCCGGCGCGCACCTTGCTCGCATGGCCGTCCTCCAGCACCGCCCAGTAGCCGGCCAGCCGGGCCGGTGCGCTGGCCGTGGCCGCCACTTCGGCCCGTACCACGTCGCCGTCGCGCGACATCTGCAGCATGATCGGGCTGAGCGCACCGGCCCGGGGCAGTTGCGGCCAGCCGCGCCAGTCGCGGCCGTCCACGACCACCTGCGGCGTGTAGACCGTGGCGCTGCCGCTGCGCCGGGCCAGGGCGCGCTGGCGGTCGGTGAAAGCCGGGCTGGCAAAGCGGTCGGCCCAGCCCAGCCGGTCCCAGTAGTCGACGTGGTAGGCCAGCGCCAGCACGCCGGGCCGGCCTTTGAGCGACGACAACCAGCGGTCGGCCGGCGGGCAGGAACTGCAGCCCTCGGAGGTGTAGAGCTCGACCACGGTGGGCGCGCTGGCGGTGGAGCGAGCCTGGCAACTGTCGGCCGATGCGATCGTGGGGGTGCCCAGGGCAGTGAAGCCGGCCAACAGGGGCAGCAAAGCAAGGATTCGCATGGCGCTCTCCGGTGCGGTGACCTGAATGGGTCGCACCAGCGAGCCGAACCTTTCAGCCCGGTCGCGCCAGCAGCGCTGGCAGCGAGCCGGCCAGCAAAGCCGCGCCGGAGGCCGAGAGCAGGCCCAGCACCAGGTTGCGAAAGGCCAGCGGGCTGATGCCGATGTAGAGCCGGGCGCCGAGCAGGGTCGGGATCAGCATCGCCGGCGCGATGAGGGCAAACATCGGCAGCAGCGCCGTCGTCACGACGCCGGTGGCCATGTACATCACGAAGGTCACCGCCAGCAGCGCGAGGTTGAAGTTCTGGATGATGGCGCGCTGGCTTTCCTTGGCCTCGCCGCGCAGCGTGCACCACAGCGTGGGCAAGGCGCCGGTGAGCCCGCCGAGCGCGCCGGCGACGCCGCCGGCCATGCCGACCAGGCCGTCGGCCCAGCGGCCACCGCGCGTGATGTGCGGGATGCGTCCCGAGGCCAGCATCAGTGGGCACCACAGCGCCAGCAGACCGCCGAGCAAGGCGCGGAACATCAGCTCGTCAATGCGCGGCAGCAGCCAGCCGCCGATCGGCACGCCGAGCAGGCCACCGATCAGAAAGGGCGCGAGCTTGCGTTTGTCGAAGCCGCGCCGCACCGTCAGCGCCGCCAGCAACTGGCCGCTGAGGGCGCCGAACACCGCCATCGGCGCCGCCAGCCGCGGTTCGATGGCCCAGGACCAGATCGACAGCACCACCAGGCTGAAGCCGAAGCCCGACAGCCCTTGCACAAAGCCCGCGACCATCGCGCCACCGGCCACCAGCAACCAGAACGAAGCATCCATGGTCTTGCATTGTCACGGCGGCACTGGCTTACAGTGCGGCGATGACATCTGTTGAAACTGCAAGCGTCGCCGTCATTGGCGGCGGACCGGCCGGCCTGATGGCGGCGCAGGCTCTGGCTGAATCCGGCTGCTCAGTCGACCTCTACGACACCATGCCCTCGGTGGGCCGAAAATTCCTGCTCGCCGGCAAAGGCGGGCTCAACCTCACCCATGGGGAGGCGTTCGAGCCCTTTGTCGGCCGTTTCGGCGATCGCCAGGCCGAACTCCAGCCCTGGATCGAGCGCTTCGACGCCCAGGCGGTGCGCGACTGGGCGGCCGGGCTGGGCATCGAGACCTTTGTCGGCAGCTCGGGCCGCGTCTTTCCGGCCGACTTGAAAGCCGCGCCGCTGCTGCGCGCCTGGCTGCACCGCCTGCGCGGCCAAGGCGTGCGCTTTCACATGCGCAGCCGCTGGCTCGGCTGGGCGGCCGGCGAGGGCGGATCGCCAGGCCGGTTGCGCATCGCCGGTCCCGACGGTGAACGCGAACTGCAGCCGGCGGCGGTGGTGTTGGCATTGGGCGGCGGTAGCTGGTCGCGCCTGGGGTCGGACGGCGCCTGGGCGCCCTGGCTGGCCGAGCGCGGGGTCGAGCTGGCGCCGCTGCTGCCGTCGAACTGCGGCTTCGAAGTCGCCTGGAGCGAACACCTGCGCCAGCGCCATGCCGGCGCAGCGCTGAAAGGGGTGGCGATCGAATACCTTGACGCCGGCGGCCTGACGCAGCGCCAGCCCGGCGAATTCATCGTCACCGGCTACGGCGTCGAAGGCAGCCTGATCTACGCCGCGTCGGCCGCGCTGCGCAGCGCCGGGCTTGGCGACGGCAAGGCATCGTTCAAGCTCGACTTGCTGCCACATCGCAGCCTGGAATGGGTGGCGCGCGAAGTGGCCCATCCGCGCGGCCCGCGTTCGCTGTCGACCCACCTGAAGACCCGGCTGGGCCTGCACGGCGTGAAAGCAGCGCTGATCCACGAGCGTGTGCCCAAGGCCGAGCTGGCCGACCCGCAGCGCCTGGCCGAGCACATCAAAGGCTTGCAGATCGAGGTCGGCGCGGCGCGGCCGCTCGACGAAGCCATCAGCAGCGCCGGCGGCGTGCGTTTCCAGGCGCTGGATCCGCAGCTAATGCTGCGTGCGCTGCCAGGCGTCTTTTGCGCCGGCGAGATGCTCGACTGGGAGGCGCCGACCGGCGGCTACCTGATCACCGCCTGCCTGGCCACCGGGCGCGCAGCCGGGCAGGGCGCGGCGCAGTGGCTGGCCGCGCCAAAGTCGGTCTGAGCCCGCCCGAGCCCGCGTTCTACACTTCGCGCTTTTTTGCTGCCCCCCAGCGGGGCCCCGGATTCTTGGACAAGATCGTTCTGCAACTCGCCGCCGAGCTCAAAGCCCGGCCGGCCCAAATCCTGACCGCTGTCGAACTGCTCGACGGCGGCGCCACCGTTCCCTTCATCGCGCGCTATCGCAAAGAGGCCACCGAGGGCCTGGACGACATCCAGCTGCGCGAGCTCGAAACCCGTCTGGCCTACCTGCGCGAGCTCGAGGAGCGCCGCGCCGCGGTGCTCAAGAGCATCGACGAGCAAGGCAAGCTGACGCCGGCGCTGCGCGCCGCCGTGGAGTCGGCGCCGACCAAGCAGGAGCTGGAAGACATCTACCTGCCGTTCAAGCCGCGCCGCCGCACCAAAGGCATGATCGCCCGCGAAGCCGGCCTCGAACCATTGGCCGACAAGCTGTTCGCCGACCCGATGCTCGACCCGCTGGCCGAAGCGCCGGCCTTCATCAACGCCGACGGCGGCTTCGCCGACGCCCCCGCCGTGCTCGACGGCGTGCGCGACCTGCTGGCCGAACGCTGGGCCGAGGACGCCGTGCTGGTGGGCAAGCTGCGCGAGTGGCTGTGGGCCGAGGCGCTGTTCCAGAGCCGGCTGGTCGACGGCAAAGACGGCACCCATGCCGACGCCGCCAAGTTTCGCGACTACTTCGACTACGCCGAACCAATCCGCACCGTGCCCAGCCACCGCGCGCTGGCGGTGTTCCGAGGCCGCACGCTCGAATGGCTGGACGCCAAGCTGGTGCTGGACGAACAAGCCGTGCCCGGCCAGCCCGGCCTGGCCGAAGGACGCATCGCGCGCCACCTGGGTTGGAGCCATGCCCAGCGGCCCGGCGACGCCTTGATCCGCAAGACCGTGGGCTGGACCTGGAAGGTCAAGCTCAGCCTGAGCCTGGAGCGCGACCTGTTCGCCCGCCTGCGCGAAGAGGCCGAGACGGTGGCGATCAAGGTCTTCGGCGACAACCTGCGCGACCTGCTGCTGGCCGCGCCGGCGGGCAAGCGTGTGGTGATGGGGCTGGACCCGGGCATCCGCACGGGGGTCAAGGTGGCGGTGGTCAGCGACACCGGCCGTGTGCTGGCGACCTCGACCGTCTACCCGCACGAGCCGCGCTGCGACTGGGAAGGCTCGCTGCACACGCTGGGCCGGCTGGTGGCCAGCCATGGCGTGAATCTGATTGCGATCGGCAACGGCACCGCCAGCCGCGAGACCGACAAGCTGGCGGCCGACCTGATCGCCCGCATCGCCCAGCTGGCGCCCGACGCCAAGCTCGACAAGGTCGTCGTCAGCGAAGCCGGGGCCTCGGTCTACTCGGCCAGCGAGTTCGCCAGCAAGGAGCTGCCCGACCTGGACGTCAGCCTGCGCGGCGCCGTCAGCATCGCGCGCCGGCTGCAGGATCCGCTGGCCGAACTGGTGAAGATCGACCCCA
>JAUYAJ010000512.1 GCA_030693565.1 Rubrivivax sp. | reverse complement strand
CCGATCTGCGGTCTGATAGCCGGCTGTGCCGAACATCCTGCGTCTCGCTCCCGATGACGCCCGCGACAACGCGTCGTGGGACGCCTTTGTCATGGCCTGTCCGCAGGCCAGCTTCTTCCACCGGGCGGGCTGGCAGCGCATCCTGCGCGACGTGTTCCGTCACGACACCTATTTCCTCTACGCCGAAAGCGCGGGACGCGTCACCGGCGTGCTGCCGCTGGCGCATGTCAAGAGCTGGCTTTTCGGCAGTTCGCTGACCAGCCTGCCGTTTGCCGTTTATGGCGGCGTGGTGGCGCAGGACGAAGCCACGGCGGCGGCGCTGGAGCAAGAGGCGCAGCGCATCGCGCGCGAGCTCGGCGTGGCCCACCTCGAACTGCGCAACGTCGATGGCCGGCATGCCGACTGGCCGGCGCAGGACTTGTACGTCACCTTCCGCAAGCCCATCCTTGCCGACGAAGAGGCCAACATGCTGGCCATCCCGCGCAAGCAGCGCGCGATGGTGCGCAAAGGCATCAAGAACGGGCTGCACAGCGAGATCGACTCCGGCGTCGAACGTTTTTTCGCCCTCTACGCCGACAACGTGCACCGCCATGGCACGCCGGCCATGCCAAGGCGCTACTTCCAGGCCCTGCAGGCCGAATTTGGCGCCGACTGCGAGGTACTCACCGTCAGCGCGCCCGACGGCAGGCCGCTGAGCAGCGTGATGAGCTTTTATTTCCGCGACGAGGTGCTGCCTTACTACGCCGGTGACGACGAAGCGGCGCGCGAACTGGCGGCGAACGACTTCAAGTACTGGGAGCTGATGCGCCGCGCCTGCGCCCGCGGCCTGGCGCTGTTCGACTACGGCCGCAGCAAACAAGGCACGGGTTCGTTCGCTTTCAAGAAGAACTGGGGTTTCGAGCCGACGCCGCTGCGCTACGAGTACTGCCTGTACAAGCGCGACGCCGTGCCGCAGAACAACCCCGCCAATGCCAAATACAAGCTGCTGATCGAGACCTGGCGGCGGCTGCCGATCGGAATGGCGAACTGGCTCGGTCCTTTCGTCGTCCGGAACCTGGGCTGACATGGCCAACCTGCTCTACCTGGTGCACCGCCTGCCCTACCCGCCGAACAAGGGCGACAAGGTGCGTTCCTACCACTTGCTCAAGCATCTGGCGGCGCGCCACCGGGTCTTTGTCGGCACGTTTGTCGACGACCCCGAAGACGAGGTCCATGTCGAGCGCGTGCGCGGCCTCAGCGCCGGCTTGCATGTCTCGCGCCTGCACCCGCTGCGCGCCCGCGTTGCCAGCCTGGCGGGATTGCTGAGTGGCCAGGCGCTGACGCTGCATTACTACCGCGACGCCGCCTTGCGGCGCTGGGTGCGCGACACCGTGCGCGACCAGGCGATCGATGCCGTGGTCGTGTTTTCGTCGTCGATGGCGCAATACGCCGACGGCCTGGGCCTGCCGATGCTGGTCGACTTCGTCGATGTCGACTCGGCCAAGTGGACCCAGTACGCCGACCAGCACCGCTGGCCGATGTCAGCGCTGTATCGGCGCGAAGGCCAGGCCCTGCTGGCTTACGAGCGCGACGTCGCCAGCCGCGCGGCGCGTTCGTTCTTCGTCACCGAAAAAGAGACACAGCTGTTCCGCAAACTCGCGCCCGAATGCAGGGCCGGCGTCGAAGCGCTGAGCAACGGCGTCGACGCCGAGCACTTTGCGCCCGACCCGGCGCGGCCCTCACCCTTTGCTGTGGGCGAGGTGCCGCTGGTGTTCACCGGCGCCATGGACTACTGGCCCAACGTCGACGCCGTCAGCTGGTTCGCGCAGGCCATGCTGCCGGCGCTGCGTGCGCGCTGGCCGGCGCTGCGACTGCACATCGTCGGCCGCAGTCCGAGCGCCGCGGTGCAAGCACTGGCCAGTGATGCCGTCAGCGTGACCGGCACCGTGCCCGACGTGCGGCCCTATCTGCAGCATGCGGCGGTGGTGGTGGCGCCGCTGCGGCTGGCGCGCGGCATCCAGAACAAGATTCTCGAGGCGATGGCCATGGGCCGGCCGGTGGTGGCAGCGAGCGAGTGCGTCGAAGCGCTGGACGCCCAGGCCGGCGCCGACTTGCTGGCGGCAGGCGGTGCCCAGGCCTTCATCGACCAGGTCGACGCGCTGCTGAGCGACCCCGCGCGAGCCCAGGCGCTGGGCGCCAGC
>JAUYAJ010000578.1 GCA_030693565.1 Rubrivivax sp. | reverse complement strand
TAGGGGTCGAACGATGGTTCGTTCCAGTTGCGACGGAAGAAGTGCGGAAAGTGTTGGCATGTGCCGCCTAACGTTTGAGCTAAGCGGGTGCCAGCGGCGAGACGCCGCGCCCGCGCGGTGCAGGATGAACAAAGGCGCCGGGCGGGCGCGGTGGCTTGCCGTTGGCACTCCGCTTGAGCGAAGGGTTAGGCCTCGCTCTGCATTGGCAGCGTGAGGCGACTGGGGGCGGAAGCTCAATGCTAGGCAAGGCTGTTACCCCCAGAACACGAGAGCCATCGCTACGCTCCCCAAAAAGAATGCCAGGTTTTCGAATCTGCGGCCTTTGGGGGGGCCGGACATTCTTATCGCCTGATAGATCTGGCTGAGGGTCTTAGAAAGCTGGCCCGTGTTCCAGCTTTTGTAGATGAAGAATCCGGATTGGACGAAGAAGAGCGCACTGACCACAAGTTTTAGTGCCAAAGATCGGTAGGCGGGAAAGAAGATCATGACCGCGGCGACCGAAATCAAGGCCAGATCGAGGATCTGGCCTGGCCTGTCCGGCGAATAAGGTGTTTCCTTGGTTGTCACTTCAATCCTTCAGCGGGTAATGGAAAAGGCGAGTCGCCTTGCGAGGCCTAACGTTCGAGCTAAGCGGGCGGCAACGGCAGGACGCCAGGCCCGGGCCGGTGAAAATGTACGGAGTACCACCGGCCCGGGCCTGGTGGCCTGCCGTTGGCGCTCCGCTTGAGCGAGGGGTTAGGCGTCATTGGGGTACGGCCGGGGAGCCTACGACTTTTGCTTGCAGTGCCTCCCAGCTCGCCTTGAGCGTCGCGTGCCTGACGCCATAGCTGGACGGGTGGACAACGACCTGAACGGGAATGCCTGCGGCCCGAACAATTGGTTCCGAGTGCGCTGCCTGTTCAACTCCCAAGATCCACACGCCACGAGGTGCGTGCTCGGACAGCAACCGCTCGAGCCGCGCAGCCGCTGTGACGTAGTGATCTCTGGTGGGTCTGTCCTTTCGAGTCGGGCCAACGCGTTGGACGTAGTTGGTGAACATGATGCTGGACCAGAAAGTAGTCTTGTCCAGACCCACACCGTTTGCGAGGCGGGTGTACAGAGAATCCACGACCTTCCCGGCCAGGTAGGCTTGAATGTAGCCGTCATCCGTCACGAGGTCTTTGGAAAAGTCGCCGTACCACGACTCACCCAAAACGAAGATCCCGAGGCTGCGAAAGTTCGGACCGACCCAGACCTTCTCGGGGTACGCGGCAGTACTTTGGTTCATGACGCCTAACGTTCGAGTTAAGCTGGGACCGACGGCGAGGCGCCAAGCCCAGACTGGCGAAAATGTACCGCGTACCGCCAGACTGGGCTTGGTGACTTGCCGTTGGGCCTCAGCTTGAACGAGGGGTTAGGCCTCGCCGGGGTTCGCGACAGCCTTATGGGCACAAAAGCTCCAGAAGTTCGTCACCGTGCGTGTCGAGTGAGCCTGTGCTTTGCCATCCGAGGTGGCGGTAGAAGCCGTAGGAGCGGACAGCGGGATCGGGCGAGCAACCCAGGAAGAGCCGTGTGTGCCCGTGCCCCTTGAGTAGTTCGACCAGCATGGCCAGTAGTCGCTGCCCGATGCCTCGGCCCTCGTAGGCCGGCCGAACAGCCAAGACAAGAACTTCTCCTGTGTTGAAGTCGCCAAAGCAATACCCAACCATGCGCGTACCAGACAGGGCCATGAACCCTCGGGTTTGCCCGGATTCGATGTCTTGGGCCCAAGACTCCGCGGTGATGCCGAAGGAGCGGAGCGCATCCGCTGTGATTGGGTTCTCGCGGGTCAGGCCTCGCAGCTCGATGTACTCGGGTGCCAGCTGAGGTGGTGCAGTCTTGTATTCAATGGGCATTGCGCAGCCGGGTAGTGAATGCGAGGCCTAACGTTCGAGCTAAGCGGGCGACGACGGCAGGACGCCAGGCCCGGGCTGGCGAAAATGTACCGCGTACCGCCAGTCCGGGACTGGTGGCCTGCCGTTGGCGCTCCGCTTGAGCGAGGGGTTAGGCCCCGATGATCTTGGCCACGATACTGACAAGAGTTCCACTTGTGAGCGACCCAACGAACTTCTCCGGCCGCAGCGCTTCTTGCAGCTTCTGGAAGATCGTGTTTGAGCTCTTCTCGAACGGCTGGTTGAGGTGAACTAGACCTTTTGCCGTCAGCTGGTATTCGCCACCTTTGACTTCGCGAATGTAACCCTCAGCCGACAAAAACGAAACGGTGCCTTCGTAAACAGCTTCAATGGCTTTACCCCTTCCAGATTCAGAGGCAACTTCAGCCTCAAGTTTTTCCCGTTTCGCTTTTGCCTTAGATGCGAGTTCCGGTGTCATCAGGTCGGCCGCCTTCAGCAGTTCCTCCATTCCCTCGACGGTTGACAGTTGACCTTGAGCACCTTGGAGGGTGGATTGCGCAGCCACAATCGCTGTCATTTCGCTCTTTGGCAACTGCGTCGACACTGGGAAGCGTTCATAAAGATTCGCAAGAATTTGCGACGCAAATACGCCAAACAGATCGGTGTTGTTCAAGAGTGTCCTCCGCAGTAGCCGCAGGGTGCGACGAGGTGATTGTAGGTACTCCGGGGGGTGGCATGCTCAGGATGCCTGACTTCGGGGCCTAACGTTCGAGCTAAGCGGGCGCCAACGGCAGGACGCCAGGGCCCGGGCTGAGAAAATGTACACCGTACCTCAGGCCGGGCCCTGGTGGCCTGCCGTTGGTGCTCCGCTTGAGCGAGGGGTTAGGCCGCGCTCGCGGTGCAGCGCTATAGCTACTGCACAAACCCTTGCTCCTTGTAGCTCGTATAGCCTGCCTTGGTGAGTGCTGTGAGTTCCTTGATGAGTGCCGGCTCGACGGCGGTGAAGTTGAAGCACGACTTGCCCTGCATTCGGGACTTGAGCTCTGGCGACAGAGATGCCAGCAGCTCCGGCTTCACGTAGACCGGCATGAGATGAAAGCTGACATACGACTTCTTGACTTGTACGGCCCCGAAGAACAGGGGCTTCTTGTTCTTCTGGATGTGCCTCGTGTCAACGTACAGCTCGGTCTCGTCATCCTTCTTGATATCGAGCTTCGCTGCGTACGGCGCCATGATCTTGTGCAACTCGGCGAAGACGTTGGTGAATTCTGGCATTGAAGTTCCTTGAGAGGTGGAGTGCCGGAAAGTGTGCTTTGCGCGGCCTAACGTTCGAGCTAAGCGGGCGACGACGGCAGGACGCCAGGGCCCGGACTGGGAAAATGTACCGCGTACCCCAGGCCGGGCCCTGGTGGCCTGCCGTTGGCGCTCCGCTTGAGCGAGGGGTTAGGCCTCACCCGCGACCCTTTGCGAGCAAGAGCCAGCAGGCTGCGGCTGGGACGGCTGACACAGCAAAGAGTGAGCCAAATACGAGGACAGAAATCAACTGATCCGGAGTGCCGAACTCCGCACTCCGGAATGAGAACGGCACCGACAGGAGAGCCGCGAGTGAAGCGGATGCGAGCAGGAACTTGCCCATGGTGTGAATGCCAATGCGAAGCATGACTGCGCCAGCGCCGTATGCGAACAGCGCCAAGACTACGTAGATGATGGGCAACGCCACCAGCGGCACACCAATTGCCCGTTGAGGGGCGTCGTCTGCTTCGCCATTGATGATGGCTACTGGTTGGAACAGTTCGTACGCTGATAACGCAAGCACGGGCAGAAGCGCTGCCACTGGGGCAACGAGACTTGCTAGGACCGGCCGCGGTTTGTGCATGTGAGGCCTAACGTTCGAGCTAAGCGGGCGACGACGGCAGGACGCCAGGCCCGGGCCGGTGAAAATGTACGGAGTACCACCGGCCCGGGCCTGGTGGCCTGCCGTTGGCGCTCCGCTTGAGCGAGGGGTTAGGCGGCGCTGGCGGCAGAGCGAACATGAGCGTACAATAACACGTACACCATGGACGGAGCAAGAATGGACACAATCACCTACTCGGCTGCCCGTGCAAGTTTGGCCACCACGATGGACAAGGTGTGCCAAGACCACGAGCCTCTCATCATCACGCGTAGCGGCCAACGTTCGGTGGTGATGCTTTCACTCGATGACTTCAAGTCCCTGGAGGAGACAGCGTACCTCCTGCGCAGCCCTGAGAACGCAAAGAGGCTTCTCGCCGCGGTTACTGCCCTCTCCAAGGGCAAGGGCAAAGAGCGGCAGCTTGCAAAGTGAAGCTCATCTTCTCTGATGAGGCTTGGGAGGACTACTTGTTCTGGCAGAAGCAGGACAAGGCTGTGGTGAAGCGTATCAATGAACTAATTGCTGCGTGCAAGCGCGATCCATTCGTCGGGATTGGCAAGCCAGAGCCTCTGAAGTACGCCTTGGCCGGCTTCTGGTCCCGGCGGATCACCGAAGAGCACCGGATGGTCTACAAGGCAGAGAAGGACGCGATGCTCATTG
>JAUYAJ010000577.1 GCA_030693565.1 Rubrivivax sp. | reverse complement strand
CTACGACGACTATCCTGTGATCGCGATGATGCAGTTCGAAGACCTGGGTTTCTGCGACAAGGGCGAAGGCCCGGCCTTCGTGCGCGCGCACGGCTTGAGCTGGGACGGCGACTTCCCCAGCAACACCTCGGGCGGCCAGCTGTCGGCCGGCCAGGCCGGCGCGGCCGGCGGCTTTCTGGGCCTGACCGAAGCGATCCGCCAGCTCACCGGCGCCGCCGACGGCCATGCGGTCAAAGAGGCCCGGCTCGGCCTGGTCAGCGGCTTCGGCATGGTCGCCTACGACCGCTGTCTGTGCACCGGCGCGGTGATCCTGGGGGCAGCGACATGACCATGCCGCTGGTGCCCCCAACAAAGCGCAAGAACCCCATCCTGCGCACGCCGCAGATGAACCTGCCGCCGGGCGCGCGCAGCCGCGTTGCCCTCGGGCTGACGGCGGCCGCAGCCGAAGGGCGCTTCGAGCTCCAGGTCTGCGCCGACTGCGCCGCCGTGCAATACCCGCCGCGCGAGGCCTGCCATGTCTGCCTGTCGCCGCGCCTGCGCTGGCAGCCGCAAAGCGGCGCCGGGCGCTTGCTGGCGGCGACGACGCTGGAACACAGCAACGACTTGTTCTTCCGCGAACGCCTGCCGTGGCGGCTCGGGCTCGTCAAGCTCGACGCCGGGCCGACGCTGATGGTGCATCTGCACGGCGGTGTCGGCGACGAGCCGCAACCGGTGCGCGTGGGCGCGCGGCTGGACCGCGCCGGCCAGGCCGTGTTGATCGCATTTCCGAACGAGGAGGGCCCACCGATGGCCGACGACAAGATGCTGCGCGAAATGACCAGCGACCCGCGCCAGCGCAAGGTGCTGGTGACCGACGGCAAGACCGCCGTCGGCCAGGCCATCGTGCAAGCGCTGGCGGCGGCCGGCGCCGAGCTGATCTGGGTCGGCCATGCCGAGCCCTGGAAAAAGATGCCCGGCATGGCCGACATCGACGCCTTGCCGCAGGTCACGCGCGTGGCGCTGGACCTGAGCAACGGCCGCTCGGTGGCGGCGCTGGCGGGCGAGATCGGCGGCAAGGTCGACATCGTCATCAACAACGCCGAGCTGCACCGCGGCTTCGGTATCGCCGCACGCCGCGGCACCGATGTCGCGAAAGCCGAGATGGACATCAACTACCTCGGCCTGCTGCGGCTGGCGCAGGAGTTCGGCCCGGCGCTGCGCGCGCGCGCCGCCGACGGCCAGGCCAGCGCCTGCGCCTGGGTCAACCTGCTGTCGATCTACGCGCTGAGCAACTTTCCGCCGCATGGCACTTTCTCGGCGTCGAAAGCGGCGGCGCTGTCGCTGTCGCAATGTTTGCGCGCCGAGCTGCGGCCGGCCGGCATCCGTGTCGTCAACCTGTTCCCCGGCCCGATCGACGACGAATGGAACCAGAACCTGCCGCCGCCCAAGCTGGCGCCGGCGGCGCTGGCCGGCGCCATCGTCAAGGCGCTGCGCGACGGTGTCGAGGACGTCTACCCCGGCGACGTGGCGCAGGAATGGCTGGAGCGCTGGCGCGACAACCCCAAGGTGCTCGAGCGCGAGCTCGCGGCCGGAGGCTGAGACGATGCAAGCTGCACAACTGCTGACGGCGCTGGCCGGCGCGCTGGGCCAGGGCGGCATCCGCGTCGTCGACCTGACGCAGACGCTGACGCCCGAGTTCCCGCAAATCGCCTTGCCGCCCGAGATGGGCCAGTGCTGGCCGTTCCGCATCGAGGAGGTGTCGCGCTACGACGAGCGCGGCCCGGGCTGGTACTGGAACAACTTCTCCTGCGGCGAGCACACCGGCACCCACTTCGACGCGCCGATCCACTGGGTGTCGGGCCGGCACCTGGCGAACAATGCCGTCGACACCATCCCGGTCCAGCATTTCGTCGCCCCGGCCTGCGTGATCGACTGCGTCGCCCAGGTCCAGGCCGACCCCGACTACCTGATGACGGTGGCCGACATCGAGGCCTTCGAAGCCGCGCACGGCCGCATCCCCGCCGGCAGCTGGGTGCTGATGTACACCGGCTGGTCGCGCCGCAGCGACCCCGAGGCCTACCAGAACTTCGACGAGACCGGCCAGCACACGCCAGGCCCGAGCACCGAGGCCGTGCGCTTCCTGGTCGAGCAGCGCGACGTGCTGGGCTTCGGCTCGGAGGCCATCGGCACCGACGCCGGCCAGGGCTACCACCTGCGCCCGCCTTACCCCTGCCACTACTACATGCACGGCGCCGGCCGCTACGGCCTGCAATGCCTGTGCAACCTGGACCAGCTGCCGGCCACCGGCAGCTTGCTGATCTGCCCGCCGCTGAAGATCCAGCAAGGCAGCGGCAGCCCGCTGCGCGTGCTGGCGCTGGTGGCCTCATGACGGCCGCGGCCGGCGTCGCGCTGGTCACCGGCGGCAGCGCGGGCATCGGCCGCGTGATCTGCGAACACCTGCTGGCCAGCGGCTTTCACGTCGTCTCGCTGGCGCGCCGGCGCGGCGAACTCGCCCACCCGCGGCTGCACAGCATCCAGGTCGACCTGGCCGACCGCCAGGCCACATCGCAGGCGGCGGCCGAGGTGGCGGCGCAGTTTGAAGTGACACGCTTCGTCCACAACGCCGGCGTCATCCGGCCGGCGCTGCTGGCCGACGTGAAGCTGGGCGACCTGGACGTGCTGACCGAACTGCACCTGGGCAGCGCCATCGTGCTGGCGCAGGCGCTGTTGCCGGCGATGCGGGCCCAGCGCTTCGGGCGCATCGTGCTGCTGTCGTCGCGCGGCGCGCTCGGCCTGGCCACGCGCAGCGCTTACTCGGCCACCAAGGCCGGCATGATCGGCATGGCGCGCACCTGGGCGCTGGAACTGGC
>JAUYAJ010000043.1 GCA_030693565.1 Rubrivivax sp. | reverse complement strand
GCGCGGTGTTGGCCTGGTCTTCGATGAAGTCTCCCAGGTGCGAATCGTCGTCGTCGCCGATCGGCGTTTCCATGGAGATCGGCTCCTTGGCGATCTTCATGATCTTGCGGATCTTGTCCTCGGGGATCTCCATCTTCTCGGCCAGCGTCGGCGCGTCGGGCTCGTAGCCGAACTCCTGCAAGTGCTGGCGCGAGATCCGGTTCATCTTGTTGATCGTCTCGATCATGTGAACCGGGATGCGGATGGTGCGCGCCTGGTCGGCGATCGAGCGCGTGATCGCCTGGCGGATCCACCAGGTGGCATAGGTCGAGAACTTGTAGCCGCGCCGGTATTCGAACTTGTCCACCGCCTTCATCAGGCCGATGTTGCCTTCCTGGATCAGGTCGAGGAACTGCAGGCCGCGGTTGGTGTACTTCTTCGCGATCGAGATCACCAGGCGCAGGTTGGCCTCGATCATCTCTTTCTTGGCGTCGCGGCTGGCCTTCTCGCCGGCGTTCATCTGCCGGTTGATTTCCTTCAGGTCTTCCAGCGGCACCACGGCGCTGGCCTGCAGATCGGTCAGCTTTTGCTGCAACTCCTGCACTGCAGGCAGGTTGCGCACCAGGATCTGGCTGTAGGCCTTGCCGGCGGTGGACTCCTTCTCGGCCCACTTCAGGTTCATCACGTTGGGCGGAAAGGTCTTGATGAAGTGTTCCTGCGGCATGCCGCACTTGTCGACGACGATCTTGCGGATCTCGCGCTCATATCGGCGCACATCGTCAACCTGGCTGCGCAGGATGTGGCACAGCTTCTCGATCGTCTTCACCGTGAAGCGGACCTTCATCAAGCCTTCGCTGATGGCTGTCTGCGACTTGTTGTAGGCCGGCGACTTGTAGCCGTCCTTCTCGTAGGCGCGGCGCATCTTCTCGAAGTGGCCACGCAGGCTCTCGAAGGCCGTCAGCGCCTGGTTCTTCAACTCCTCGAGCTTCTTGGTCAGCGCCTTGCTGCCGCCGTTGCCGTCGTCGTCGTCTTCCTCGTCGAACTCGTCGAAGTCTTCCTCGGCGACGTAGTCGTCGGCTTCGTCGTCGGAGACGAAACCGTCCACGGCTTCGGAGATCTGCATCGTGCCGGCACCGATCCGGTCGGCCATCGACAGGATCTCGGCAATCGTCGTCGGGCTGGCGCTGATGGCCAGCATCATCGCCTGCAGCCCGCCTTCGATGCGCTTGGCGATCTCGATTTCGCCTTCACGGGTGAGCAACTCGACCGTGCCCATCTCGCGCATGTACATGCGCACCGGGTCGGTGGTGCGGCCAAACTCGCTGTCGACGGTGGACAGCGCAGCTTCGGCGGCTTCTTCGGCCTCTTCCTCGGTCGCGGTGGCGGTGCCGCCGCCGGCGATCAGCAGTGTGGCGGCGTCGGGCGCTTGCTCGTAGACGGCGATGCCCATGTCGTTGAGCATGGAGATGATGGCCTCGAGGATTTCCTCGTTGACCAGCTTCTCGGGCAGGTGATCGTTGATCTCCTGGTGGGTCAGGAAGCCGCGCGTCTTGCCCATCTTGATGAGCGTCTTCAGCTCATGACGGCGCTTGGCGACTTCTTCTTCGGTCAGCGTGGCTTCGTCGAGGCCGAACTCGCGCATCAGCGCGCGCTCTTTGGCGCGCGACACCTTCATGCGCAGCGGCTTGACCTTGACGACCTTCTCGGTTTCGCCAACGGCCTCGACAACCTCGGACTCGACCTCGACCTCGCCTTCGATGTCGGACTCGACGTCGGACATGTCCTCGTCTTCGACGATCGCGCCCTTCTTGCCGTCAGCGGCCTTCTTGGCCGCCGGCTTGGCAGCGCCTTTGGCGGCAGGCTTGGCCGGCGCGGTCTTGGCGGCGCCCTTGGCGGCGGGCTTGGCGGCGGGCTTGGCGGGTTTCGCAGCGGACTTTGCAGCGGCCTTGGCCGGGCTGTCTGCTGCTGCCGACGCCTTGGCCGTCTTGGGCGCTGGCTTGGTGGCGACGACGAGCTCGTCGGTGGCGGTCGACTTGGCGGCAGATTTCTTGGCGGTCATGCGGTTCCTCGATGTGTGATGGCGTTCAGAGGCCCGTACATCACGTTCGTCCTCAGGCCTTGGCGCTGCGTGGGAAACACGCAGCGCTACGCCACGCTCCGCGTACCGCGGAGGCGGGAAAAACGGATGTCGGGCAGGCAAGTTCGCGTGAACTCATCGATGGCGCAGCCCTTGCGGGTGGGGTTGACCTGTATGAACCCTTGTCGAGGGTGGTCGGGGCCCGGAGGTGCTGCTGTCACTCTTGCCGCTGCAACAAACCCTCAATTATAACGATGGCGTGAGTGACCGGGTACAAAATCACCCCACTGGCGATCGCAAACGCTGCCGATCAGCTGCTTTCAGCGCGCCGGCGCTCCTCGATCTGGCGCTGGGTGGCGCGTATGCGCTCGAGTTTCTCTTTGTCGGTGGCGCCTTCGGCGATCAAGGCAGCGTTGACGGCCTGAAGCTGCTCAATCCACAGCCGATTCAGCACCCGCTGCAGGTCGCCAAACTCCTGGGTCTCGTCGTCGTCGATGCTGCCGACCCAGCCCAGTGCCTGGTCGTGCCAGTCCTGCTCGGCCAGCGCCGGCGCCAGCGCCGCCCAGGTCTGCGCGCCCAGTTCGGTGAGCTGGCGCTCCAGCCACGACACCGCCTGCCCGTGGGCGCCGCTGAGCTCATGCAGCAGGTGATGGTCCTCGGCTGACAGCCGATCCCACCAGTCGCTGTGTCGCAGCAGCAGCCGCAGTGCCAGGTCGGCCGACGCCGCCGGAGCCCGCCGGCCGCTGCGCACCGTCAGGTGCCGGCGTGCCTGCGGCGCGGGTCCCGGGCTGCGTTCACGCGGCGGCGCTGGCGCTGCCGCGCCGCCCCACAAGGCGGTCAGGTCGTCCATGCCGAGCTGGGCCTGGCGCGCCAGTTCGGTCAGCAACTGGCGCTTGAGCGCGCCGTCGGGCAAGGCGTTCCACATCGGCCGCGCTTGCGCCAGCATGCGCGCCCGGCCTTCGGCGCTGCCCAGGTCGGCATCTTGCCCGGCTTGCTCGATCAGCTGGCGCGACAGTGGCACGGCTTGGGCGACCAACTGCTCGAAGGCTTGCAGGCCGAGTTCGCGCACGTAGCTGTCGGGGTCGTGCTCGGCGGGCAGGAACAGGAAGCGCACGTTGCGCAGGTCGGTGGCGTGCGGCAGCGAGGCTTCGAGCGCGCGCGCGGCGGCGCGGCGGCCGGCGGCGTCGCCGTCGAAGCTGAACACCACCGCGTCGGTGAAGCGGAACAGCTTTTGCACATGCTCGCTGGAGCAGGCGGTTCCGAGCGTGGCCACGGCGTTGGGCAGACCCGACTGGGCCAGCGCGACGACGTCCATATAGCCTTCGACGACGAGTGCATAACCTTTGTCGCGCAAGGCCTGGCGGGCTTCGAAGAGGCCGTAGAGCTCGCGCCCTTTGCTGAACAGCGGCGTTTCCGGCGAATTGATGTACTTGGGCTTGCTGTCGTCGAGGACGCGGCCGCCAAAGCCGATGACCTCGCCCTGGACGGCGCGGATCGGGAACATGATGCGGTCGCGGAACCAGTCGTAGCGGCCGCGCTCGCTGGCGCCTTCGCTGCTGCCGTCGTCCTCCTTCTGCCGCACCAGGCCGGCTTCTTCGAGCAGCGGGTCGTCGTAGCTGGGGAAGACGCCGGCCAGCGTGCGCCAGCCGGGCGGCGCGAAGCCGAGGCTGAAGCGCGCCGCGACGCTGCCGGTGAGGCCGCGGCGCTTGAGGTAGTCGATCGCGCGCGGCGTGGCGCGCAGCTGGCTGCGATAGAAATCGGCGGCTTTGACCAGCACCTCACCGAGCGACTGCCGGCGCTCGCGCAGCTTTTGCCGCTGCACCTGCTCTTCGGGGCTGACCTGTTCTTCGGGCACCTGCATCCCGACCTGCTGGGCGAGGTCGCGCACGGCGTCGACGAAGCTCATGCCATGGTGTTCGGTGAGAAAGCGGATGGCGTCGCCGGTGGCGCCGCAGCCGAAGCAGTAATAAAACTGTTTGCTCGGGCTGACCGAGAAGCTGGGTGACTTCTCGCCGTGGAAGGGGCACAAACCCATCAGGTTGGCGCCGCCACGCTTGAGTTCGACATGCCGACCCACGACGTCGACGATGTCGACGCGCGAGAGCAAGTCCTGGATGAAGCCGGGCGGGATCACCGCCGAAGTCTAGCCAAGGCGGTCAGTCGGACGCGGCGGCGGCCTTGGGCAGCGCCGGCGGCGTGGCCGGCGCCAGTGCAAACATGCCCTTGTAGTCGCCCACCCAGTCGGCCACCAGCGCCCCCGGCATCGGCGCGGCGATGCCGGTGCCCTGGCCGATGTCGCAGCCCATCTCGAGCAGCGCGCGCGCCTGCGCCGGCGACTCCACACCCTCGGCGACGACGGTGCAGCCAAAGGTGCGCGCCAGGCCGATCACGCCTTCGACGATGGCGCGGTCCTGGACGTCGTCAAGCATGTGGTGGACGAAGGAGCGGTCGATCTTCAGCACGTCCACCGGCAGCTTCTTCAGGTAGGTGAGCGTCGAGTAGCCGGTGCCGAAGTCGTCGAGCGCGAAGCGCACGCCCAGCGTGCGGCAGCGCGCCAGCAGCGCCGACGTGGCGTCGATGTCGGCATGGGCGGCGGTCTCCAGCATTTCCAGCTCGACATGCGGGGCCAGCGACTCCGGGTGCCGCGCCAGCAGCTCCGACAGCCGCTGGGCGAAGTCGGGCTCCTGCAGATGACGCGCCGAGACGTTGACGCTGACGGCGATGTCCAGGCCCAGGCTGCGCCAGTGCACGAGGTGATCGAGCGCCTGGCCGAACACCCAGTCGCCAACGCGCGCCGACAGCCCGGTGTTCTCGATCAAGGGCAGGAACTGCAGCGGCGCGATCAGCCCTTGCTGCGGATGCTCCCAGCGCAGCAAGGCCTCCAGGCCCAGCACCTTGCCGCTGCGCATGTCGACCTTGGGCTGGTAGTAGAGGATGAACTCCGAGCGGTCCAGCGCCTCTTGCACGCGGCCGATCGCCATCACGCGCTCTTCGGTGCGACGCCGGTGCTCGGGGTCGAAGAACAGGTAGCCGTTGCGGCCCGACTGCTTGGCGCCGTACATCGCATGGTCGGCGTGGCGCAGCAAGGTGTCGGCGTCGCTGTGGTCGATGGGGTAGACGGTGGCGCCCATGCTGGCGGTGACTTGTACGGGGTCCTGACCAGGGTCGAGCAAGTAGGGCTGGGCGACCACGCGCAGCACACGTTCGACCGCCAGCCGCGCTTCCTCGATGGTGCCGGCGCGCAGCAGCAGCACGAACTCGTCGCCGCCGAGCCGGGCTGCCGAGTCGGCCCAGTGCTCGCGGCTGCGCAGCGCGCTGCGCAGCCGGCCGGCCAGTTCGGCGAGCAGGCGGTCGCCGGCGGCGTGGCCGAAACGGTCGTTCACCGGTTTGAAGCGGTCGAGGTCGAGATAGCACACCGCCAGCAGGTAGCCGTCGCGGTCGGCGGCGCGGATGGCCTCGGCCAGCAGCACCGAGAGGCGGGCGCGGTTGGGCAGCCGGGTCAGTTCGTCGAAGTGAGCCTGGCGTTCCAGCTGTTCGCGCTGCACGCGCTGCTCGGTGATGTCGGAGATGACGAGCACGTGGTAGTGCAGGTCCTGGCCGGTGCCCGGCACGGTGGAGATGGTGGCTTGCAGCGTGCACAGCTCTCCGCTGCGCCGGCGCTCGAGCAATTCGCCGCGCCAGCTGCCGCTGGCGCGCAGGCCCGACCACATGGCGGCGCGCTGCTGGCGCGCCAGCGGGTCGGCGGGCGTGGGCCGCAGCAGCGACGGCACGGTGCCGATCAACTCGGCATGCGGAACGCCCAGGATCTGCGAATAAGCGGGGTTGGCGTCGAGCACGTGCAAGTCGGCGTCGGTGATCAGCAAGCCTTCGTGCAAGTGCTGGAACAGGCTCACCGACAGGCGCTGGCGCTCTTGCGCGTCGTGGCGGTCGTCGACATCGGCCAGCGTGGCCAGCAGCCGCAGCGGCTGCCCGGAGGGGTCGCGTTCGATGACCAGCAGCGTGGCCTCCATCCAGCGCCAGGCCGACGCGCCCGGCATGCGCAGTTCCAGCTGCAGCCGGCCGTCGGCGCCCGCCGTCACCTGGGTGATGGCGCGCTCCAAAGCCGGTCGGTCATCGGCATGGACTTGCTGCAGCCAGCCGGTCGGTGTCCAGCCGCGGCTGCCGATGCGCGCCAGCGCGCACCAGGCGGCGGAGACAAAACTGTCGGGCTGGCGCAGATGCCAGTCGGCGACGCCCAGCCGCGAGCCGTCGAGCGCCCATTCCCAGCGCTGTTCACTCCAGGCGGCTTCGGCCGCCGCCGCATGCGCGAGCAGCCAGACCGCCAGCAGCGAGCCCAGGGTGCTGGCGAGCGACGTCAAGGCGGGATCGGCAGCACCCCAGGGAACCGGCGTTGCCGGTTGCAGCGTCGTGATCCAGGTTGCCGTCAGCGCCTGCACGAAGAGCGTGACGGCAGCGATGCCAGGTCCGGCGCGCCAGACCAAGGCGGCCAGCAGCAAGTGCGGCAGGAAGGCCAGTGTGTCGCTCCAGCCGGGCAGCAGCCCGGTCGACGGCAGCAGCAGCGGCGTGACGGCCAGCGCCGTCAGCACGAGCACGACGGTTTGCAGCAGACGCGACGTCGGCTGCATGGCGTTCAGCGCCTGGCGCTGAACCGCCAGCACGGCCGCGGCGGTGATCAGCATGCCGATGCTGAGCAAGCCCCAGGCCGCCAGCGTTTGCGCAGCCCACGGCGGCGCAGCGACGTCGGGCGCCGCAGTCCAAGCCAGGCCAACCAGCAAGACCGTCACGGGTGCTGCCAGCAGGCACACGGCCAGCAGCAGCCAGCCCAGATCGCGGGCGCGTTCCAGCCGCGGGTCGAACGATGTGGCGCGCAGCGCCCTGTACGCGAGCAGCAAGCCCGCCGACATCGCCGCGGTGGCCGCCAGCGCCTGCAGCGGCGGCGTCATGAGGCTCAGCAAGGCCAGCAAGACGCCGGCGGCGGCGGCGCCCAAGCTTGACGGCCCCCAGCGCCACATGGCCGCCAGCGCCAGGCCACAGGGCAAGGTCAGTATGCTCCAGGGCGATGCCGGCAGCGCGATCGAACCCAGCAAGGCGAGCAGCAACGACGCCGCGCCGATGCCCAGGTGCTGCAGCGGGCGCGCACCGGCGAATGAGCGCAGCGCGAGGCTGCGCCAGGTCGGCTGAAGGGAGGTGTCGGGGGTCACAGGATCCGGAACGAAGTGGCCACGGATGCTATCGCGACCGCCACGGGTCGCGGCCCGGTGGATGCCCGCCCCAGCGGGCCGATAAAGGGCCGGCGCGGCCCCTCAGGCTCGGCGCCGGCGCCATGCGTCAGACGGCGAAGTCGCTCAGCTTGCGACCAGCGGCCAGCGCGGCCTTGAGCCAATTGGGCTGCAGTCCGCGCCCCGACCAGGAATTGCCGGTGACCGGATCGCGGAACTTGGCAGGCACCTTGCCGCCGGCGGCGCGGCGCGGCGCGGTCATGGCGCGTGTGCCCAGGTCGGACAGGCTCAATCCATGATCGGCCATCAAGGCCTTCACCTGGGCGATGGCGGCAGCGCGCTCCTCGCGCTGGACATCCAGAATCTGACGCTCGAGGGCAGCCTTTTGTGAGAGCAGTTCGTTCAGCGATGTCATTCAATATCTCCGAGGTTGCCAATATGCAGCCGGAAATATAGCAAAAAAGCCCGCTGTGGCGGGCTCTTAGGTGCACTGTCGTTGTAACGCGTCAGCGGTATCCAACGCGGTCGAGAATCTCCTGCACCTTGGATTGGTTCTGGCCGATGACGGCGATAGGAACCGTTTCCGCCTTGAAAGGCCCCATCGCCTCCAGTGCCGGATTGCTGAGTTTGACGCTGCGCACCGCAGGCCATTCGTTGTTGCCGTTGGCAAAATACCCTTGCGCTTCATCGCTGGCCAGGTATTCCAGGAATCGCACTGCCGATTCCACATTCTTGGCGTTTCGTGCCACCGCGCCACCGGCAATATTGACGTGGGTGCCGTGATCGGCCTGGTTGGGGAAGACGACGCCGACACGCTCGATGACGCTGCGGTCGGCCGGTGCGCTCGAGCGCATCAGCCGCGCCAGGTAATAGGTGTTGGTCACCGCGATGCCGCATTCGCCGCTGGCCACGGCGCGGATCTGGTCGGTGTCGCCGCCCTTGGGTGCCCGCGCCATGTTGTGGGTCACGCCCTTGAGCCAGGTTTCCGTGCCGGCCGCGCCGAGGTGAACGAACATGGCGCTGAACAGCGACAGGTTGTAGGGGTGCGAGCCTGAGCGCGTGCAGACCAAGCCCTTGTTCACCGGGTCGGCGAGTTTCTCGTAGGTCTCGACGTCTTTTTTGGCCACACGCTGTTTGTCATAAACGATCACGCGGGCACGTGTCGACAGGCCAAACCATTGCGAACCTTGGCCATCGTCCTTGCCGCGCAAGGCGGCGGGAATTCGCTCGTCGAGTATCTTGCTCTTGACGGGCTGGAACAGGCCGTCGACTTCGGCGCGCCAGAGCCGGGCGGCGTCGACCAGCAAGATCACGTCAGCCGGGCTGGAGCGGCCTTCGGTTTGCAGCCGCGCCAGCAAACCTGCGTCGTCGAGATCGACGCGGTTGATGCGAATGCCGGTGGCGCGGGTGAAGTTCTGATACAGCGCTTCGTCGGTCTGGTAGTGGCGAGCCGAATACAGGTTCAGCACTTTGTCCTGGGCCTGAGCGCCAGGAACGAGGACGGCGAGGGCGGTGAGGGCGGCGCCAGTGGCGGCCAGGCGGCGTTTCCAGCCTGAGAAGGTCATGCGAACTCCGGTGCGTTGTTTCGACGATGCCGAAGTGTACATGCTAACGAGAATGATTCGCAATACTTGACTGAGGTCAAGGGCGCACACGGCGCCCTGGGTCGCTCAGGCCGAGGGTGGTACGTAGCCGGCCGGCTGTTCGGCGCCGGTGCCGAAGAAGAACTGCTCCATCTGGCGCGCCAGGTACTGGCGTGCCCGCGCATCGGCCAGGTTGAGGCGGTTCTCGTTCACCAGCATGGTCTGGTGCTTCTTCCAGGCCTCGAAGCCTTCTTTGCAGACGCTGTCGTAGATGCGCTTGCCAAGCTCGCCGGGGTAGGGGGCGAAGCTCAGGCCTTCGCCTTCTTTCTTGAGGTAAACACATTGCACCATGCGGGTCATACAGCTCTCCTTGATCAGTTCAGTTTCTTCACCAGCACCTGCGAACGCCGGTCCCAGTTGTACTTGCGTTTGCGCGCTTCGGGCAGCCACTCGGCGTCAACGACGGCGAAGCCACGCTTGATGAACCAGTGCATGGTGCGCGTCGAGAGCACGAAGATGCTGCTCAGCCCGGCGGCCTTGGCGCGCTGCTCGATGCGCTTGAGGATGCGCTCGCCGTCGCCCTGGCTCTGGACCTGGGGCGAGATCGTCAGCGCCGCCATCTCGGCGGTGCGTGCTTCGGGGAAGGGGTAGAGCGCGGCGCAACCGAAGATCACGCCGTCGTGCTCGATCACCGTGTAGTTGGCGATGTCGCGTTCGATCTCGGTGCGTTCGCGCCGCACCAGGGTGCCGTCGCGCTCGAAGGGCTCGATCAGCTGCAGGATGCCGCCGACGTCGTCGGGGGTGGCTTCGCGCAGGCTTTCGAGCTTTTCGTCGACCACCATGGTGCCGATGCCGTCGTGGGTGAAGACCTCTTGCAGCAAAGCGCCGTCCACAGAAAGCGGCAGGATGTGCGAGCGTTCGACGCCGCCCTCGCAGGCTTTCACGCAGTGCTGAAGGTAGAACGCCGGCTCGCTGGGCTGGGTCGGCGCCGGCAGCGACTGCAGCAGCCGCCGCGCCTCGGCCAGCGACAGCTCGGTGTCGATGGCGCTGTCGGGGTCGGCCAGGTTCTCGCGGATGCCGGGCAGCTCGGTCATGAAGATCAGCTTGTCGGCACCCATCGCGATGGCGGTGGAGGTGGCCACATCCTCCATCGACAGGTTGAAGGCCTCGCCGGTCGGCGAAAAGCCGAACGGGCTCAGCAGCACCAGCGCGCCGGTGTCGATGGCGCGGCCGATGGCGTCGCCGTCGACGCGGCGCACCAGCCCGCTGTGCATGAAGTCGATGCCCTCGACGATGCCCACCGGCCGTGCGGTGAGGAAGTTGCCCGAGATCACGCGCACGGTGGCGTTGGCCATCGGTGTGTTCGGCAGGCCTTGCGAGAACGCGGCCTCGATCTCGAAGCGCAACTGGCCCGCAGCCTCCTGGGCGGCGTCGAGCGCCACCGCGTCGGTGATGCGCACGCCATGGCTGAAGCGCGAGACATGGCCTTTGGCGGCCAGCTGCTCGTTGACCTGGGGCCGAAAGCCATGCACCAGCACCAGCTTGATGCCGACGGCGTGCAGGATCGACAAATCCTGGACGAAGACACTGAGCTTGCCCGCCGCCACCAGTTCGCCGGCCATCGCGACCACGAAGGTCTTG
Organism: Rubrivivax sp.; assembly: GCA_030693565.1. GTDB lineage: Bacteria > Pseudomonadota > Gammaproteobacteria > Burkholderiales > Burkholderiaceae_C > Rubrivivax. The sequence continues at coordinate 1,708 of JAUYAJ010000043.1, read as the reverse complement.
CCGCGGTAGGCGTGGATGTGCGGCGCCACAGCGCGGAACCAGGGGACGAAGGTGTGTGGGAAGACGAGGCTCATGCTGGGGCGGATTGTGCCGCAGCGCCCCACGCCGCCAGCCGACGGGCGCCAATTGACAGCCCGGGCGGGCCGGCGCAGCATGACCGATCCACCACGGCCACCAGGAGATCGACGATGGATGCAAACAAGACCCATGGCGCCTTCAGCTGGTCTGAACTGGCAACACCGCAACCGGGCGCCGCCAGCGAGTTCTACGGCAGCTTGTTCGGCTGGACGGTGGAAACCATGGACATGGGCGACGCTGGCGAGTACCGCGTGGCCAAGCTGGGCGACACCTCGGTGGGCGGCATCATGAGCCTGCCCAAGGAAGACGCGGCCGGGGCGCCGGCCTGGGGCTGCTACGTGACGGTGGACAACGTCGACCGCACGCTGGAGCAATGCACCGCGCTCGGCGGCCAGGTGGTGATGCCGCCGATGGACGTGCCGGGGGTGGGGCGGATGGCGCAGATTCGTGATCCGCAAGGGGCGACGATCAGTGTCATTACCTACGCGATGCCGGGTTGACCGCCGCGCGCGGAGATAATCCGCGCCCCGTGCCCTCGCGTCGTGCCGTTCAGGCCAACCCCCTCCCGCCGATCACCTACCCCGAGTCGCTGCCGGTCTCCACCCGGCGCGACGAGATAGCGCACGCCATTGCCGCGCACCCGGTGGTCATCGTCTGCGGCGAGACCGGATCGGGCAAGACCACCCAGCTGCCCAAGATCGTGCTCGAACTCGGCCGCGGCCTGGGCGCCGGCGGCAGCGGGCTGATCGGCCACACCCAGCCGCGTCGCATTGCCGCGTCCAGCGTCGCCAAGCGCATTGCCGACGAGCTGAAGTCGCCGCTGGGTGACGTGGTCGGCTTCAAGGTGCGCTTTCAGGACCGGCTGCACGCCGGCGCCTCGGTCAAGCTGATGACCGACGGCATCTTGCTGGCCGAAACCCAGAACGACCCGCTGCTGCGCGCCTACGACACGCTGATCATCGACGAGGCCCATGAGCGCAGCCTGAACATCGACTTCCTGCTCGGCCACCTGCGGCAAATCCTGCCGCGCCGGCCCGACCTAAAAGTCATCGTCACTTCGGCCACCATCGACGCCGAACGCTTTGCCCAGCACTTCGCCTCGGCCCAAGGCCCGGCGCCGGTGATCATGGTGTCGGGCCGCTTGTTCCCGGTCGAGCAGCGCTGGCGGCCCTTCGAGGAGCGCCGCGACCACGACCTCAACGACGCCATCGCCGACGCCGTCGACGAACTGTGGCGCGACGGCAGTGCCGGCGACATCCTGGTCTTTCTGCCCGGCGAGCGCGAGATCCGCGAAGCCAGCGACCATCTGCGCAAGCACCTGGCGCAGGTCTCGCGCGGCGGCCCGCTGCCCGAAGTGCTGCCGCTGTTCGCCCGCTTGTCGCAGGCTGAACAAGACCGGGTGTTCGACGCCGGCAATGGCCGGCGCATCGTGCTGGCCACCAACGTCGCCGAAACCTCGCTGACGGTGCCTGGCATCCGCTATGTCGTCGACAGCGGGCTGGCGCGTGTCAAGCGCTACAGCTACCGCAGCAAGGTCGAGCAGTTGCTGTTCGAACCCATCAGCCAGGCGGCGGCGAACCAGCGCGCCGGCCGCTGCGGCCGCGTCGCCTACGGCATCTGCATCCGGCTC
>JAUYAJ010000576.1 GCA_030693565.1 Rubrivivax sp. | reverse complement strand
CTACGAGCGCGCCTGGGGCACGATCCTGGACTCCAACGTCACCACGCTGATCGCCGGCGTTGCCTTGCTCGCCTTCGGCTCCGGCCCGGTGCGCGGCTTTGCCGTCGTCCACTGCCTGGGCATCCTGACCTCGATGTTCTCGGCCGTCGTCTTCTCGCGCGGCCTTGTGAACCTCTGGTACGGGCGCGCCAAGAAACTCAAATCGGTCTCGATCGGGCAGGTCTGGCGACCCGACGGCGGCGCCGCCGCGGACACCGGCACCCCGCCGGCCAAAACCTGACAGGCCAGGAGCGACAGCATGGAGTTCTTCCGCATTCGCCGCGACATCCCGTTCATGCGCCACGCGCCGGTGCTGAACGCCATATCGTTTCTCACCTTCGTCGCCGCGGTGTTCTTCCTCACCACCCGCGGCTTGCACCTGTCGATCGAGTTCACCGGCGGCACCGTGGTCGAGGTGCAGTACGCACAGTCGGCCGACATCGAGCGCACCCGCAGCACCGTCGAAGGGATGGGCTTTGGTGAAGTCCAGGTGCAGAAGTTCGGCACCTCGCGCGACGTCCTGATCCGCCTGCCGGTGCGCGGCGACGTCAAGCAGGCCGACGTTGCCGGCACCGTCTTCGCCGCCTTGTGCAAGGCCGAAAGCGGCACTGTCCAGACCAAACAATACGTCAGCCCGCAGGGCGAGGCGGTGAGCCGGCCCTCGTGCGCCCAGGCCGGCGGCGCCGAGCCGCTGCAGCTCATGCGCACCGAGTTCGTCGGGCCCTCGGTGGGTGCCGAGCTGGCGCAGGACGGCGCCATCGCGCTGGGCTTCACCATCCTGGGCATCATGGCCTACCTGGCGTTCCGCTTCGAATGGAAGTTCGCCGTCGCCGGCATCGTCGCCAACCTGCACGACGTCATCATCATCCTGGGCTTCTTCGCCTTCTTCCAGTGGGAGTTCTCGCTCGCCGTGCTGGCCGCCATCCTCGCCGTGCTGGGTTACTCGGTGAACGAGTCGGTGGTCATCTTCGATCGCATCCGTGAGACCTTCAGGCGCTTTCGCAAGCTGAACACACTGCAGGTCATCGACCACGCCATCACCAGCACCATCAGCCGCACCGTCATCACCCACGGCTCGACGCAGATCATGGTGTTGTCGATGCTGTTCTTCGGCGGGCCGACACTGCACTTCTTCGCCGTCGCGCTGACCATCGGCATCCTGTTCGGCATCTACTCGTCGATCTTCGTCGCCGCCGGCATCGCCATGTGGCTGGGCGTCAAGCGCGAGGACTTGATCAAAACGGGCACCAAGGATGTCGATCCCAACGATCCGAACTCCGGGGCCGTGGTGTAGAGTCAGCGCCACCCCCTCCAGGCCTCGCCAGTTCAGCCTTCATGGCGCCCCGCAATGACACCTCGCAGCTAGCCGGCCAGGCGCGCCGCCTCTACACCGAGGAGTTGGTCAAGGGGCTGGTCGGGCTGGTCCAGACCGTGCTGGACGAAGCTCGCAGCTTGCTCGACAAGCCCAGCGAGCACAGCGCGATGATGCGCCGGCGCGACCTGGTGCAAAGCCTGCTCACCGGCGCCCAGGCCTGGCACCGCGACATCGTCGGCGGCCTGCGCAATGCCTTGCTGCACGGGGTGTCGGCGTCGCGGGTCGGTGAGTTGCCGCACGCCAGCGTCGGCAGTTCGCCGATGAGCCTGGTCGACGACGCCACCATCGAACTGGAAATCGTCACCTCGCGGTTGGCGCTGGCCATCATGGACCGGGCGTCCTGGGAGTTTGCCGACCTGCGTTCGCGTGTCGCCGCGCTGGAGCGGCGCGCCGAACTCGAGGCCACCGACTTGCTGCGCGCCCATGTGCTGGCGCGCATCGCCTTCGACGCCTGGTGCTCTGCCGGGCAGACGCTGGAGGGCTGGCGCGAACTGCAGCCGGTGCTGCACGAAGAGTTCGCCCTGCTCGTCGAAGAGGCCTACCACGAGGTCAACCGCTGGCTGATGAGCCAGCAGGTGCTGCCCGAGGTCGACCTGCGCCCCTTCATCCGCCGAACCCGCAGCCACCCGCAGGCGATGCCGCAAGCGACGCCGCAGCCGGGTTGGCAGCCGTCGGCATCACCGGGCGACGGCGGCGCTGGCGGCCGCGGCGGCGCGCCCGATCAGCGCGGCAGCAGCAGTTCGGCCGAGGCTGGCCACAGCGGCGTCGGCGAGGAAACCCGCATGCTGACGCGCAGCGCGCCGCTGGCGCGCGGCCCGGGCCATGCCCAGGCCGTGCTCGGACGCCTGAATCAGCTCGTCGGCCGCCACCTGCCGCGGTTTGCCCAGACCTCTGGCTCGCAGGGCTTGTCGTCGGCGCTGGCCAAAGCCATCGACACCGTCCAGGCCGACATTCGCCAGCGCGTCACCCCGAGCACCCAGCGCGGCGCCGGGCCCGCGCTGACGACGCCGGCGCTGCTGGAGGACTTGCAGCAGCGCAAGCGGGCCCTGAAGAAGGCCGCGGCCTCGCCCGAGGAGCGCGCCACGATCGAGATCGTCGCCTTGATGTTCCAGAGCCTGCTCACCGAAGAGCGCATCCCGGCCGCCGTGCGGGTGTGGTTTGCGCGGCTGCAGATGCCGGTGCTGCGCGTGGCGGTCAGCGAGCCCGACTTCTTCGCCACCGTCGACCATCCGACGCGCCGGCTGATCGACCGCATGGGGGCTTGTGTGCTGGGATTCGACAGCGGCACGCTGGCGGTCGACGAGGAACTCGAGAAAGAGATCAAGCGCATCGTCAGGTCGTCGAGGCCTACCCGGACACCGGGCGGCGGGTCTTCCAGACCGTGCTGACCGAGTTCGAGAAGTTCCTCGAGCACTACTTCAGCAGCCAGAACGCGACCACGCGCAAAGGTGTCTCACTGGCCCAGCAGGTCGAGCAGCGCGAGACGATGGCGATCCAGTACACCATCGAGCTGCGCAAGATGCTCAGCGAGGTGCCGGTGCAAGAAGGCGTGCGCCAGTTCCTGTTCCACGTCTGGGCCGACGTGCTCGCCACCACCGCGGTGCGCTTCGGTGGCCAGGGCGAGCAGACCAAGACGATGAAACGTGCCGCGGCTGAGCTGATCTGGTCGGCCAGTGCCAAGGTCACGCGCGAAGAGCGCGCCGACGTCATCCGCCGCCTGCCGCAGTTGCTCAAGTCGCTGCGCGAAGGCATGGGGTCGGCGGGCATGGACGCCGCCCGGCAGGATGCGCAGATCCAGCAGCTCAACAATTCGCTGGCGGCGGCCTTCACCGCCAAGGCGGCGGTGATTCCCGACGAGCGTCTGCGCGAACTGATGGAGCGGCTGGAGACGCTCGAAGAGCTGCTGCCCGACGCCGCCGATGTCGCCATCGACGAGTCGCTGGTGCTCGACCTGTCAGGTCACCAGAGCTCGGAGCTCGAGGTCGTGCTCGAAGGCGGCTCGACGCCGAGTGCGGCGATGATCGCCTGGGCCCACGAACTGCAGGTCGGCAGCTGGTACATGCTCGAGTTCCGTGGCCGCACCGAGCCGGTGCAACTGGCCTGGCACGGGCTGCGCAAGCACTTGTCGCTGTTCGTCACCCCCAAGGGGCGCTGCGTGCTGTTCCAGGAGCAGCGGCTGGCGTCTTATCTGCAGGCCGGCCTGTTGCTGCCAGCCCAGGACGAGGCGCTGACGGTGCGCGCCACGCGCAGCGCGCTGGCCAAGCTGGACGTCAACCCGAGCCAGCTGCTGAACTGAGCGGCGGCGCCGTTCAGTGAATCAGCCGGTCTTCGGCAGCGACGAAGAGCTCGTCGAGGATCAGCGCATCGGGCTCTTCGCCCAGGCTCCAGAACACCATCAGCACGATGACCTTGAGGTCGTCGAGCTCGATCGGGCCGTTGCCGACCGCGGTGGCGCGGTCGATGACCATCTCGCGCATCGGCGGCGGCAAGACACCGGCCGACTCCAGGAAGCAGATGAAGCCGATCGATTCTTCGCCCAGCAATTCATGCTCGGCATCGGAGAAGACCCGGATGCTGTGGCTGGGCGTCTGGCCGGCGCAGGCCTGCGCGGTGCTGGCCAGGCCGTCGAGCCAGCGCAGCGCGTCGCTGATCTCGTCCGACTCGAAGCCCACCGCACTGAGCTTGCGCTGCAGTTGCTGGTGATCCGGGCAGGCGTCGGGGC
>JAUYAJ010000561.1 GCA_030693565.1 Rubrivivax sp. | reverse complement strand
GCGGCGCCGAGCTCGGCGCGGTCGATCACCTCGGCGGCGCCAAGCTGGCGCAGGTAGTTGGCTTCCTGCGGCTTGCCGCTGGCGGCCACGACGCGGTGGCCAAGCCGGCCCAGCAAGGCGATGGCGACGCTGCCGACGCCGCCGGTGGCCCCGGTGACCAGCACATCACCGGCGCCCGGCACCAGGCCGTGACGCTCCAGCGCCAGCACGCACAGCATCGCCGTGTAGCCGGCGGTGCCGATGGCCATTGCCTGGCGCGGCGTGAACGCCGCCGGCAGCTTGACCAGCCAGTCGCCCTTGAGCCGCGCCCGCGCAGCCAGGCAGCCCCAATGCGTCTCGCCGACGCCCCAGCCGTTGTGCACGAAGCGGTCGCCGGGCTGCCAGTCGGGATGGCGGCTTTCGAGCACGACGCCGGCACCATCGATGCCCGGCACCATCGGCCAGCTGCGCACCACCGGCGCGCGGTTCGTCAGCGCCAGGCCGTCTTTGTAGTTCAGCGTCGAATACTCGGGCTGGACCAGCACATCGGCGTCGGGCAGGCGCGATTCGTCGATCTCGGTGACGGCGGCGCGGAAACCGCCCTCACCTTTTTCCAGCAACAAGGCCTTGAACATGATCTTCTCCTGGGCGCGGCGGCTGTGAGCCGGGCGCCGGTGTCGTTGACAGTGGCGGCGACGCCGCCTATCCTGCGCCGCCCATGCCATCCTACCGGCGATTCCTCACCGCGACGACGCTGACCGCTGCCCTGCTGGCGGCCACGGCGCTCGCGCCCGCGCGCGCGGCCCCCAACGCCCAGCCCGACGCGATGCTGCAACTGCTGCAGGACAAGGGCTTGCTCGCCGGCGTGCAAGCCGATGGCAGCGCGCTGGTGCGCCAGGTGCGCGTCGCCGCCTCGGACATGGTGGTGTCGGCGCTGAATTTTCTCGGCGTACCCTACCGGCTGGGCGGCAATTCGGGCGACGAGGGTTTCGACTGCAGCGGCTTCACGCGCCACATCTTCCAGCTCGGTCTGGGCCGCTTGCTGCCGCGTCGCGCCGAGCAGCAGGCCAGCGACAGCGGCTTGCAGCCGGTGCAGCGCGAGCAACTCGAACCCGGCGACCTGGTGTTCTTCAACACCATGCGGCGCGCGTTTTCGCATGTCGGCATCTACATCGGCGACGGCAAGTTCATCCACGCCCCGCGCAGTGGCGCCGAGGTTCGCATCGAGGACATGCGCCAGTCTTACTGGAGCAAACGCTACAACGGCGCGCGCCGCGCCGAGCTGCAGGCAGCGGCGCCGGCAACCCGCGACGCGGCCGCGCCGACCCTGCTGCCTTGAGCCGGCCGCCGGTGGCGGCACAATCGCCCCATGGGTGAAAGCATCATTCCGCTCGCCGACCTGCGCTACGCCGCTGCCGTGCCGCGCGTTCCCGCCGTCGCCGAGCCCGCCAATGGGCTGCTGGCCGACCGTCTGGGCCGGCCGCTGCACGACTTGCGCATCTCGGTCACCGACCGCTGCAACTTCCGCTGCAGCTACTGCATGCCCAAGGAGGTCTTCGACAGCAGCTACAAGTTCCTGCCGCAGACCTCGCTGCTGAGCTTCGAGGAGATCACGCGCAGCGCGCGGCTGTTCGTCGCCCATGGCGTGACCAAGCTGCGGCTGACCGGCGGCGAGCCTTTGCTGCGCAAGCATGTCGAGGTGCTGATCGGCATGCTGGCCGGCCTGCGCAGCGTCGCCGGCGAGCCGCTGGACATCACGCTGACGACCAACGGCTCGCTGCTGCAGCGCAAGGCCGAGGCTTTGCGCGCTGCCGGGCTGCGCCGCGTCACCGTCAGCCTGGACGCGCTCGACGACAGCATCTTCCGGCGCATGAACGATGTCGACTTCCCGGTTGCCGACGTGCTCAGCGGCATCGACGCCGCGCTGCGCGCCGGGCTGGCGCCGATCAAGATCAACATGGTGGTCAAGCGCGGCACCAATGACGACGAGATCGTGCCGCTGGCGCGCCATGTGCGCGAGCGCTACGGCCCGGCGGTGATCCTGCGTTTCATCGAGTACATGGATGTCGGTGCCAGCAACGGCTGGCGCATGGACGAGGTGCTGCCATCGGCCGAAGTGGTGCAGCGGCTGTCAGCCGAGTTCCCGCTCGAACCACTCGACCCCAACGCCAGCGGCGAGACCGCCGAGCGCTGGCGCTACCGCGACGGTGGCGGCGAGATCGGCGTCATCAGCAGCGTCACCCGGGCTTTCTGCAGCGACTGCAACCGTGCCCGGCTGTCCACCGAAGGCAAGCTCTTCCTGTGCCTGTTTGCCAGCCGTGGCCACGACCTGCGCGCGCTGCTGCGCGGCGACTACAGCGACGAGCAGATCGCCGGCGCCATCGGGCTGATCTGGCGCGACCGCGACGACCGCTATTCGGAACTGCGCGGCGCGCTCGGCGCCGACCCCGGCAGCGGCGAGCGCCGGGTCGAGATGCACTACATCGGCGGTTGAATCCTCAGTCGGCGCCGACCTCGGCCAGCGCCGGGGTCGTGATCTCGCCCGGCACCGAACGGCGCGCGAACAGCGAGTAAATCGTCGGCACGACGAAGATCGTCAGCAGCGTGCCCACGGACATGCCGCCAACGATGACCCAGCCGATCTGCTGGCGGCTCTCGGCGCCAGCGCCAGTCGCCAGCGCCAGCGGCAAGGCACCCAGCACCATCGCGCCGGTGGTCATCAGGATCGGCCGCAGGCGCAGGCTGGCCGCTTCGGTCACCGCCTCGAGTACCGTTTTGCCCTGCTGGCGCAGCTTGTTGGCGAAGTCGACGATCAGAATGCCGTGCTTGGTGATCAGGCCCACCAGCGTGATCAGCCCGATCTGCGAGAACACGTTCAGCGTGCCACCCGAGATCTTCAACGCCGCCAGCGCACCCACCATCGACAGCGGCACGGCGAGCAGGATCACGAAGGGGTCGATGAAACTTTCGAACTGCGCTGCCAGCACCAGGAAGATGAACAGCAGCGCGAGCACGAAGACGACGCCGAGCGCGCCCGACGAGGCCTTGAACTCGCGGCTGACGCCATTGAGTTCGGTGGCGTAACCCTGAGGCAACACACCGGCCGCGGTCTGGTCCATGAATTTCAGCGCCTCACCCAGCGAATAGCCCGGCGCCAGGTTGGCGGTGATGGCCACCGAGCGGCGCTGGTTGAAGTGGTTCAGCTCGCGCGGGCTCACCGCCTCACGCACCGTGACCAGCGAACTCAGCGGCACCATGGTGTCGTTGCGGCCGCGCACGAATATCTTCTCGATGTCCTCGGGCGTGGCGCGGCCCCGGCCTTCGGTCTGCACGAGCACGTCGTACTGGTCGGCATTGCGTTTGTAGCGCGTCACGACACGGCCGCCGAGCATGGTTTCGACGGTGCGCGCCACCGCTTCCACCGACACCCCCATGTCGGCCGCGCGCACACGGTCGACCTCCATGAAGATCTCGGGCTTGTTCAGCTGCAGGTCGCTGTCGGGCTGGACGATGCCGGGGTTCTTCTGCATCGCCGCGATCATCTGCTGCGCCACGCGCGACATGTTGTCGTAGCTGTCGCCGCTGACGATGACGAAGTTGACCTGGCGCTCACGAAAGCCCTGGCCCAGGCTGGGCGGCGTCACCGGGAAGGCGCTGACGCCGGGCAGGCCCATCAGCTTGGGCATCAGCGAGGCCGCCAGTTGCTGTGTCGTCTGCGTGCGGTCGGCCCAGTCGACGGCGCGCAACACACCGAAGGCGCTCGACACCTGGCCGCCACCGATGAACATGAAACGGCGGTCAAACTCCGGGTAGGTGGCAGTGATGGCCTCGATGGCGTCGAGGTAGCGCGCCGTGTATTCCAGCGTCGCGCCGTCAGGGGCGCGGATCGGCATCGCGATGACGCCGCGGTCTTCCATCGGCGAGAGTTCGGTCTTGGCCTGGCTGAACAGCCAGCCGCTGCCGCCGGCCGAGGCCAGCATCACCGCCACCAGCAGCCAGCGGTGGCCCAGCGTCCAGCTCAGCAGGCGCGTGTAGCCGCTCGTCAGCTTGACCAGCAGGTTTTCCATGCCGCGGTCGAAGAAGCCCGGCTTGGGGTTGTGGCGCAGCAGCTTGCTGCACATCATCGGCGTCAGCGTCAGCGCAACGAAGCCTGACACCAGCACGGCACCGGCCAGCGTCAGCGCGAACTCGCCAAACAGACGCCCGGTTCGTCCAGGGGTGAAGGCCAGCGGCGCGAACACCGCCGCCAGCGTCAGCGTCATCGCCACCACCGCGAAGCTGATCTCGCGCACGCCCTTGATCGCCGCCTGGAACGGGCTCAGCCCTTCCTCGATGTGGCGGTAGACGTTCTCCAGCACGACGATGGCGTCGTCGACCACCAGACCGATGGCGAGCACCAGCGCCAGCATGGTCAGCGTGTTGATGGTGAAGCCGGCGGCGGCGATCATCGCGAAAGCGCCGATCAGGCTGACCGGGATCGTCACCAGCGGGATGATGGACGCGCGCACCGTGCGCAGGAAGACGAAGACCACCAGCGCCACCAGCACCACGGCCTCGGCCACCGTCTTGTAGACGGCCTTGATCGAACGGTCGATGAAGACCGACAAGTCGTTGGCCTGGACGACGCGCACCGACGCCGGCAGGTCGCGCTGGATCGCCGGCATCACGGCGCGCACGCCGTCGGCCACTTCCAGCGGGTTGGCGGTGGCGTTGCGGATGATGCCGGTGCTGATCGACGGCACGCCGTTCAGGCGCACCCGTGAACGCTCGCTGGCCGCGGCCTGCTCGATGCGGGCGACGTCGTTCAACCGCACCGTGTAGCCACCGGCGTTCTTGAGCGCGATCGCACTGAACTGCGCCACCGTGTTGAGGTCGGTGCGCGCGGTGACGCTGAACTCGCGCTGCTGGCTCTCTATGCGCCCGGCCGGCACTTCCAGGTTCTGGCGCCGCAGTGCTTCTTCGACGTCCTGCACCGTCAGCCGGTAGGCGGCGAGCTTGTCGGGGTCGAGCCAGATGCGCATCGCAAAGCGGCGGTCGCCGCCAACCTGGACGTCGGCCACACCCGGCACCGTCTGCAGCCGCGGCTTGACGACGCGGTTGATGATGTCGGTGAGCTCCAGCGTGCCCATGGTCTCGCTGGTATAGGCCAGCCAGATCGTCGGCGTGGCGTCGGCCTCGACCTTGGCGATCACCGGCTCTTCCACCGCCGCCGGCAGCCGGCCGCGCACCCGGGCCACGCGGTCGCGCACCTCGGCCGCCGCGGTGTCGGGCGACTTGCTGAGCTTGAAGCGCACCGTGATCTGGCTTTGCTCGGTGCGCGACACCGAGGTCATGATGTCGACACCGTCGATGCCGGCGATCGAGTCCTCGAGCGGCTTGGTCACTTGTGACTCGATGACCTCGGAGGAAGCGCCGAGCAAGCGCGTGGTGACGTTGACCAGCGGCTCGTCGATGCGCGGGTACTCGCGCACTGACAGCTGGTTGAAGGACACCAGGCCGATCAGCACCAGCAGCAGCGACATCACGCTGGCCAGCACCGGACGGCGGATCGATGTTTCTGACAATCGCATGTGGGTTCTCCCGACGCTCAGCGCGCGGCGCTCAAGGTTGGGCCGGCGCCTTCACGCCTGCCGGGCCCGAGGCTGCGCCACCCGGCGCTGGCGCGGCGCCCGGTGCAGCCGGTGCGCCCGGCGGGCCTTCGCCGCCGCCCTTGCCACCGGGGCCTCCAGGGCCTCCAGGCGGCTTGCTCAGGTCGACCACACGCAGCGGTGTGGCGTCGCCGCGCAGCAAGCGGCTGTGGCCGGCGGTGACGACGACGTCACCCGCCACCAGGCCTTCGAGGATCTCGACCTTGCCTGGCAGGCGCAGGCCGATCTTGGCTTCGAGCCGCTGCGACACCTTCTTCCCGTCGGGGCCGTCGACCACCTTGAAGATCAGCTGGCGTGCGCCTTGCGGCACCAGCGCTTCTTCGGGGATCACGACCGCGGCTTCGCGCACCGCGAACACCACCCGTGGCCGCGCAAACATGCCGGGCCGGAGCACGACGCCGGGGTTGTCGATGCGGGCGTGGACCAGCAAAGCACGGCCATTGCGGTCGACCTGGGAATCGAGCACCTCGATGCGGCCCTTGAAGGGCCGGCCCGGCAACGCGTCCATGGTGACGTCGACCGGCTGGCCGACACGCAAGCGATCCAGGAAACGCTCGGGCAGCGAGAACTCGACCACCAGCGACGACAAGTCTTCCAGGGCGACGATGTCGGCGCCGTCCTTCACGTAGCCGCCGACGTCGACGGCGCGGATGCCGACCGTGCCGTTGAACGGCGCCAGCACCTTCATGCGCGCCAGTTGCGCCTGAGCGAGCGCCACCTGGGCGTCGCCGACCAGCAGGTTGGCGGCGTTCTGGTCGACCGCACTCTGGCTCACGAAACCCTGGGCCAGCAATTCGCGGCTGCGCTGCAGGTTGGCGCGCGCAATGCTGGCCTGGGCTTCGGCCTGGCGCACCTGAGCCTGCTGCAAGGTGTCTTCGAGTTGCACCAGCAACTGGCCTTGCTTGACGGTCTGGCCATCGGCAAAACCCAGCTTGGCGATGCGGCCGCTGACCTCGGGACGCACGACCACGCTCTGGCGCGACTTCAAAGTGCCCAGGGCCTGGACGTCGTCGGTCAGCCGCAGCGCCTCGGCCTTGGCCACTTCGACCGCCGCCGGCCCGCCGGGGCCACCTGGGGCTCCGCCAGGCCGCGCACCGGGGGCACCAGGGGCCGTGGGCCCACCCGCCGCGCCCGGACCGGCCGGCTTGGCGCCGGTGCCCGCAGCGACCTGCGCGTCAACCGACCCGGCCTTGTTCTGCCACCACCAGGCGCCGCCACCCGCGATGGCAATCCCAATGACAGCAACAACGGTATGGATCTTCTTCAAGGCAGGCTCTCGGACACGACCAAAAGCGTGGACTGTAACGGGGAGTGGCAGCCGGCGCTGGCGCTCGGATGTCGGGGCGTCGAATCAGGCCAGCGCGACCTCGACACCCCGGTTCGCCAAGCGGTCGGCGCGCTCATTGCCGGGGTCGCCGGAATGCCCCTTGACCCAGCGCCAGGTGACGTCGTGGCCGGCGTTCAGCACGTCCAGCCGCTGCCACAGCTCGACGTTCTTCACCGGCTGCTTGTCGGCGGTCTTCCAGCCACGCGCCTTCCAGTTGTGGATCCAACTGGTGATGCCGTTGCGCACGTACTGGCTGTCGGTGTAGATCGTCACCGTGCAGCGCCGGGTCAGCGAAGCCAGGGCCTCGATGACGGCAGTCAGCTCCATGCGGTTGTTGGTGGTCAGGCGTTCGCCGCCGAACAGCTCGCGCTCATGTTCGCCGGCGCGCAGCCAGACGCCCCAGCCTCCAGGGCCGGGGTTGCCTTTGCAGGCGCCATCGGCGTAGATCACAACTTCGCTCATTGGGTCTCCAGATCCATGTGTTCGTTTCGCCGCGGCGCCGGCGACGCCGCCACCCGGCTGCTCGGCACCGCGGCCGGTGCGGCCTGGGGCACGCTGCGCTGGCGCCGGGCCAGGCCGACCAGGCGCATGCCGCGCACGCGCTTGACGGCGGTGAGGAAGTAGACGGCGCCCAGCACCGGCCACCAGCGGTCGCCGACCCGGTCCATCCAGGCGCAGCGGTCGAGCC
>JAUYAJ010000558.1 GCA_030693565.1 Rubrivivax sp. | reverse complement strand
GCGGCGCCGGACTGCTGCGCCGCACGGTCGGCCGCATGGCCGTGCAGCCAGACGGCGGCTTGCGCGGCGGCGCCAGGCAGGGCTGGCCCGTCGCCCAGTGCCGACCACAGGCCTGCCATCCAGCCCGCCAGCACGTCGCCGGTGCCAGCGCTGGCGAGCAAGGCGTTGCCGGTCGGGTTGATCAGCGGCGCTGTGGCCGGCGCCGCGATCACGCTGCCCGAGCCTTTGAGCACAACGACGCAGCGGTGGCGGTCGGCAAGCGCCTGCGCCGCCGCTAGCCGGTCTTGCTGGACCGCGGCGCTGCTGCTGTCCAGCAGGCGCGCCGCTTCCAGCGGGTGCGGCGTCAGCACGGTGGACAGGCCGCGCCTGGCGCGGGCGTCGAGCAGGCTGCACAGCCCGGCATCGCCGGCCAACGCGTTCAAGGCGTCGGCGTCGAGCAGCAGGCGCGCTGCCTGGCTGAGCAGCGCGGGCAGGGCGCTGGCCACGGCTGAGCCGCCGCCGCAGCCGCAAGCCACCGTGGCCTGGTTGAGCAGCGCGGGCGGCAGCAGCCAGGCCTGGGGCCGCAGCATCAACTCGGGCCGCTCGCTGTCGCAGCTCAGGCCCTGGCCGTCGAGCAAGCTGAGGTAGACGCGGCCAGCACCGGCAGCAAGCGCGGCGCGCGCCGCCAGCAAGGCAGCGCCGGTCATGCCGGCCGCGCCACCGACGACGTAGACGTCGCCGTAACTGCCTTTGTGCGCGGCGTGCCGTCGTGCTGGCAGGGCGGGCGCGCCAGCCAGCTGGGCGCGCGGCGCTGCTGTGCGGGTGTCAACGGCGAGATCGTCGAACCAGACAACGCCGGCATGATCGCGGCCGCTCGCGGTGAACAAGCCCGGCTTGAGGGTCAGCAACGCCAGCGTGGCGTGGGCGCGCACCGCCAGCCCGCCCAGGACGTGTCCGGTGTCGGGATTCAGACCCGAGGGCAGGTCGATCGCCAGCACCGGCGCGCCTGAGTTTGCCAGGCTCTGAATCGCCACCGCCAGCGCGCCCGTCACAGGCCGGCCAGCGCCCAGGCCGAGCAAGCCGTCGACGGCGAACTCGGTGTCGGCGCCGAATTCAACCGCGGTGTCGATGGCGACGCCAGCCGCCTGCGCCTGCGCCAAGGCGTGCTGGGCGTCGGCAGGCAGCCGCGCCGGGTCGGCCAGCAGGCTGAGCTGCACTGACTTGCCGGCGCCGTGCAGGATGCGCGCGGCCACCAGTGCGTCACCGCCGTTGTTGCCCGGCCCCGCCAGCAGGCGGATGCAGCGTGCATGCGGCGCCATCGCCAGCGTCAGCCGGGCCACGGCCTGGCCGGCGCGCTGCATCAAGGCATGGGCTGGCAGCAGCGCCATCGCGGCGGCTTCGACGGCGCGCGAGCCCGCTGCATCGTGCAGCGGCCAGGGGCCGTTGTGGGTGCGAATGCACCAAGGCGCAGCGGCGGCAGGCGGGCGGTTCATGGCGTGGCCGCCATTGTGACGCCGCCGCCGCTCACGCCCGTCAGCGCAGGCGCGCGATGCCCAGTCGGTCCAGGTCCAGTGGCGGCTCATGCCCGCCCAGCGCGGCGGCCAGCACGCTGGCCGAGCCGCAAGCCAGCGCCCAGCCGCTGGAGCCGTGGCCCAGGTTGAGCCAGATGCCGGCGGCCCCGCTCGGGCCCAGCACCGGCGGGCCGTCGGGCAGCATCGGCCGCGCGCCTTTCCAGTGCTGGGCCTGCGCCGCCAGCGCCGCGCCCGGAAACCAGTCGTCGAGCACCTTGTACAGCGTGCGCAGGGCGCCAGGGTGAAACTGGTCCGGCAAGCCGCCGACCTCGGCGCTGCCGGCCACACGAACGCGCCGTCCCAGTCGGGAGATCGCCACCTTGTACTGTTCGTCGATCAGCGCCGACCGCGGGCCGAGATCGGGGTGGCCGTCGACATGGCGCAGCGGCGCCGTCACCGAATAGCCGTGGATCGCCGCCAGCGGCAACTTGAGGCCGATCGGTGTCAGCAACTTGTTGGCCTGGGCGCCGGCGCAGACGACGATGGCGTCGAAGGCGCCCGCGTCGGCCACGGCGGCAGCAGCGTCAATGCCACGGCGCAGAACCAGCGTCGGCCGCGGCCCGGGGCGCAAGCCCAGGACAGCGGTGTCGAAGTGGAACTGGGCACCCAGGCGCTGGGCTTCGCTCTTGAGCAGGTGGGCGAACTGGCGACAGTTGCCAACGCCGTCCTGCGGCAAATGGATCGCCGCGTGCACCGGCATCGCCGCATTCAGGCCCGGTTCGACGGCGCGGCAGCCCGCAGCGTCGAGGACCTTGTGCGCGATACCTTGCTCGGCCAGCAGCTTGAGTCCGGTCTGGGCCAGCGCCAGGTCGCGTTCGCGGCGCAGCAACACGAGCACGCCTTGGGCTTGCTCGTAATCCAGCCGCAGCAACTGCGTGATCGCCTGCAGCCGGTCGCGGCTGAAATGTGCCAGTCGCTGCATCGCGCTGCGGTTCTGCGTGTACACCTGCGGCCGGCAGGCGCGCCACCAGCGCCACAGCCAGGGCAACTCGGTGATGGCGCCGCGGCCGCTCAGGCGCACCGGGGCGTGCGCGCTCAGCAGGTGCCGCAGCACCTTCCACGGCATGCCGGGTGCGGCCCAGGGCGTGACGTAGCCGGGCGCGACGACGCCGGCGTTGGCGAAACTGGTCTCGGTGGCGACCGCGGCGCGGCGCTCGTACACCGTCACCTCATGGCCTTGGCTGGCCAGTTCGTAGGCTGTCGTGACGCCGATGATGCCGGCGCCGATGATGGCAACTTGCAAGCTCAATGCTCCCGCTGGCCGAGCGCTTGCTCGACCGCCAGCGCGGCGTCCAGCAAGGCGTCGTCGTGCAGCGCGGGCGCCCACAGCATCAGCCCGACCGGCAACTGGCCTGGCGCCTGGCAAGGCAGCGACAGCGCGCAGCCGTCGAGGAAGTTCACCGCCGACGGGTTGCGCAGCAAGCGGCCGTTGGTGGCGAAGAAGGCGGCGTCGTCGGCCAGCAGCGGCGCGATCGGCGGCGCCACCATCGGCACCGTGGGCGAGATCGCGGCGTCGAAGCCGGCCAGTGCGGCCCGGACTTCGGCGATCCAGGCTTGCCGGGCCTGCAGCAGGTCGATGTAGTCGGCAGCGCCGATCGCACTGCCGCGGCGGATGCGCAGCGCCACCCGCGGGTCGTAGCGATCGCCGTCCAGCGCCAGGCGCTGGCGGTGCCAGGCCCAGGCCTCTGCCGTGGCCAGCCCGCCCTGGGCGTTCAGCCCGGCCAGCCGGGACAGCGCCGGCAGTGCCAGTGGCTCGATGCGCGCACCGGCGTCGCGCAGCCGCGACAGCGCTTGCTCGAAGGCTGCGGCCACCGCGGGCTCGAGTTCGTCGAGCATCAGCGTCGTCGGCAGCGCCAGCCGCAGTGCCGCCACCGGCTTGCCGGCCAGCGCCACCCGGCGCCCGGCCAGTACCTCGTGCAACAGCACGGCGTCGCGCACCGAGCGCGTGATGGCGCAGGCGGTGTCCAGGCTGAAGGACAGCGGCACGCTGCCCGCCAGCGGCGTCAGGTGCTGGGTGTTCTTGAAGCCGACCAGGCCTTGCAGTGCGGCCGGGATGCGGATCGAGCCGCCGGTGTCCGAGCCCAGTGCGGCCCAGGCGGCGCCGGCGGCCACCGTCACCGCGCCGCCTGAACTGGAGCCGCCGGGGATGCGCGGCGTGGCGTCGATCAGCGCGGTGGCGGCGTTGGCTGGCGTGCCATGGTGCGGGTTGAGGCCGACGCCGGAGAACGCGAACTCGGTCATGTTGGTGTGGCCGAGCAGGGCGGCGCCAGCGCCGCGCAGCCGCGCCACGGCAGCGCTGTCGGTCTTGGCCGGCGCGGCATCGCCGAGCACCACCGAGCCGGCGCTGGTGGTCTGACCGGCGACGTCGAACAAGTCTTTCACCGACACCGCCAGGCCTGCCAGCAGTGGCAGCGGGGCGCCAGCGGCCAGCCGAGCGTCGGCAGCCGCGGCGGCAGCGCGCGCGGGGTCGTCAAAGCGGCGCACATAAGCATGGCGCGTGGCCGGGCTGTCGGCTGCGCTCAAGGCCTGGCCGAGCAGCGCTGCGGCGCTGGCAGCGCCGCTGGCGAGTTGGGCGCGGGCCGCGGTCAGATCGGCGGCGCCGTCGCGTGGTAAACTCATTGGGTTTGTCTCAGAGGGAGTTTCCTGCCATGTCGGCAGGACGGCCTGCTGGGGCGATCAATCGCGAACCCGGCAAACCTGAGGTGTCGCTGCCCGCCCAAGCGCTCTTTGTCAGAGCGGCCAGGCAGGCGGCGATGGGCGCCGGGATTCTAGACCCAACCTTCGGAGTTTCCATGACTGTATCCATGCGTGAAATGCTGGAAGCCGGCGTCCATTTCGGACACCAAACGCGCTTCTGGAACCCCAAGATGGCCCCGTACATCTACGGCCATCGCAACAAGATCCACATCATCAACCTCGAGAAGACGCAGCCGCTCTTCAACGACGCGATGAAGTTCATCCGCCAGCTCGCTGCGCGCAAGGGCTCGATCCTGATGATCGGCACCAAGCGCCAGGCGCGCGAAGTCATCGCGCTGGAAGCCCAGCGCTGCGGCATGCCCTACGTCGACCAGCGCTGGCTGGGCGGCATGATGACCAACTTCAAGACGGTCAAGGGTTCGCTGAAGAAGCTCAAGGACATGCAGGCCATCAAAGAGGCCGGCACCGACTTGATGATCAAGAAGGAAGGCCTGATGTTCGAGCGCGAGCTGATCAAGCTGGAGAAGGACATCGGCGGCATCCAGGACATGGTCGGTCTGCCTGACGCGATGTTCGTCATCGACGTCGGTTACCACAAGATTGCCGTTGCCGAAGCGAAGAAGCTTGGCATCCCGGTGATCGGCATCGTCGACACCAACCACTCGCCGCTGGGCATCGACTACGTCATCCCTGGCAACGACGACTCGGCCAAGGCCGTGGCGCTGTACGCCCGCGCCGTTGCAGATGCCGTGCTCGAGGGCCGGGCCAACGCGGGTAACGAAGTCGTGATGACTGGCGCTACCGCCGACGAGTTCGTCGAGGTGCGCGAAGAAGCCTGATCGTCGGCGGGGGCCATTGCGCCCCCGGCCCAGATCCTGCCGCCGGGCGCTGGGCGCTCGGCGGAGTTATCGCTATTGACCGGAGATTCGAATGCCCGCAATCACTGCAAGCATGGTGGCCGAACTGCGCGCGAAGACCGACGCGCCGATGATGGAATGCAAGAAGGCGCTGACCGAAGCCGAGGGTGACCTCGGCCGCGCCGAAGAGATCCTGCGCGTCAAGCTCGGCAGCAAGGCCGGCAAGGCCGCATCGCGCGTCACCGCCGAAGGCGTCGTTGCCGCTGCCGTCAACGGCAGCACGGGCGCGATGATCGAAGTCAATTGTGAGACCGACTTCGTTTCCAAGAACGAGTCCTTTCTCGCCTTCGTCAAGTCTTGCGCCGAACTCGTCGCCGAGCACAACCCGGCCGATGCCGCTGCGCTGTCGGCGCTGGCGCTGACCCAGGAGGGTTTCGGCCCGACGGTTGAAGACGTGCGCAAAGGCCTGATCGGCAAGATCGGCGAGAACGTGGCGATCCGCCGCTTCCGGCGCTACGCCGGCGGTGGCCAGTTGGCCCAGTACCTGCACGGCACGCGCATCGGCGTGCTGGTCGAGTACACCGGTGACGAAGTCGCCGCCAAGGACGTCGCCATGCACGTCGCGGCGATGAAGCCGGTGTCGCTGTCGTCGGCTCAGGTGCCGGCCGAACTGGTCGAGCGCGAGCGCCGCGTTGCCGCCGAGAAGGCCGCCGAAGACTCGGCCGCTGCGGTGGCCGCCGGCAAGTCCGCGCAGTCGCCCGAGATCGTCGCCAAGCGCGTCGAAGGCTCGGTGCAGAAGTTCCTCAAGGAAGTGTCGCTGTACAACCAGACCTTCGTGAAGAACGACAAGCAGACCGTCGAGCAGATGCTCAAGGAGCGCGCGACCCAGGTTGCCGGCTTCACGCTCTACGTGGTGGGCGAGGGCATCGAGAAGAAGGTCGACGACTTTGCTGCCGAAGTGGCAGCCCAGGTCGCAGCGGCCAAGGCTTCCTGAGCGCCCCCGGGGCCAGGCCGGGCTGCGCCCGGCCCGCCTCCCGTGGGGGTCAAGGAAACCTGGGGCAGCCCGGCGTTTCCTGGGGGGCCGGGCGGACGGCGGCGCCGGCTCTGCCGGCGCCCGCCTTACACTCATCAACCGCACGATGACAGGAGCCGATTCGAATGCCTGCGTATAAACGCATCCTGCTGAAACTGTCGGGTGAGGCCTTGATGGGCGACGACGCCTACGGCATCAACCGCGCGACCATCGTGCGCATGGTGTCCGAGGTGGCCGAGGTCACTCGCATGGGGGTGGAGGTGGCGGTGGTGATCGGCGGCGGCAACATCTTCCGCGGTGTAGCGGGTGGTGCTGAGGGCATGGACCGCGCCACCGCAGACTACATGGGTATGCTTGGAACGGTGATGAACGCCCTGGCGTTGATGGACGCGCTCGAACGGGATGGCGTTCTTACCCGCGTCATGTCGGCCATCGAGATGCGCGCCATTGCCGAACCGTACATCCGCCGACGCGCC
>JAUYAJ010000552.1 GCA_030693565.1 Rubrivivax sp. | reverse complement strand
GGTCGCCGAGGCCGACCTTGGCGTAGATCTCGTTGATGTGCTGGCGCACCTCGGGCGGTTGCGCCCCGGTGTTCAAGGGCGATGAGATGGTCGGCGCCTACGGCGTCAGCGGCGCCACCGGCGACCAGGACGAAGAGATCGCCCGCTTCGCCCGCGCCCAGGTCGGCTGGGCCCACCTGCCGCAGAACGACAACACACCGCCCGAGGTGCGCCAGCACATCAACGAGATCTACGCCAAGGTCGGCCTCGGCGACCGTGCGCTCTGATCGGGGCCGCCCATGAGCACCGCCCCGGTGGACAAAGCCCTCATCGCCAGCGCCATCGGCCGCTACGCCGACGGCCAGGCCAGCGAGGCCGAACGCGGCCAGATCTACCGCGAGCTGCTGGGTTTCGTGCCGCCGCGCATCCAGGCCCGCTTCGCCGTCACCGGCGCGCTCGACCCGGCCATGCTCGACCTGCAGGAGCAGGCGCGCAACCACGCCATGTACCCGGACTGCCTGGACCAGAAGACGGTGCAGATGCTGCTCTTTGGCATGCTGCTGATGGACCTCAACGACGCCGCCACCATGCACGGGCTGGCGGCGCGCCGCGCCGGCGTCAGCTGGGAGCAGCTGCAGGCGGTGGTCAGCCTGTGCTACCTGTTCCGCGGCTTGTCGGCGGCGAACCGCGGCGCTGACATCCTGGCCGATCTGGCGCGCCGCGAGCAATTGGCCGCGGCGCCGCCGGCCGCCCCGTGAACACGCCCGCGGCGCCTGGGCCGGGCCGCTGCGCCGGCCCGGTCCGGCAGACCCGCCAGCCACTCTTCAAGATGCCGGCCAACGCCTGCGACTGCCACGCCCATGTCTTCGGCCCCGAGCAGCGCTACCCGTTTTCGCCCGAGCGCAGCTACACGCCCGAGGACTGCACGGTCGAGCAATACGCCGCCTTGCTCGACACGCTGGGCATCGGCCGCTGCGTGCTGGTGCAGGGCGGGCCGCATGGCACGGACAACCGCGTCACGCTCGACGCCATCGCCCACCTGGGCCGGCGCGCGCGCGGCGTGGCGGTGATCCGCCCCGGCCTGGGCGCCGCCGCATTGCAGGCTCTGCACGACGGCGGCATGCGCGGCTGCCGGCTGTCGACCGTGGTGCGCGGCGGCGCCGGCTTCGAGCACCTGGAGGCATTGGCCGCCGAGACCCGGCCCCTGCGTTGGCACCTGGTGCTGCACCTGCGCGACTCGGCCGAGCTGTGCGCGCTGGCGCCCCTGCTGCGCGCCATCGACAACCCCTTCGTCATCGACCACCTCGGCCATGTGACCGGCGACGAAGGCCTGGCCGCGCCGGCGCTGCACACGCTGTTGTCGCTGCTGGACACGGGCCGCTGCTGGGTCAAGCTGGCCAGCCTGTATCGATCGTCCAGCCAGGCTTATCCGCACGCCGACATGCTGCCGCTGATCCACCGCGTGCTGCAGGCGCGGCCCGACCGGGTGATCTGGGGCACGAACTGGCCGCACCCGATCTACGCCGGCGCCATGCCCAACGACGGTGACCTGGTCGACCTGATCGCGCTGTGGGCGCCAGGCGCCGACCTGCAGCAGCAGATGCTGGTGGACAACCCGGCGCGCCTGTACGGCTTCGACGATTGAGCTGACCCAACGACCCCCACGGAGACCCGATGAACAAGATCACATGGCGCCAGGCCCTTGGCGGCCTGCTGCTCGCCGGCGCCGCCGGCCTCGCCCAGGCCCAGGCCTTCCCCGACAAGCCGATCACGCTGGTCGTGCCTTTCCCCGCCGGCGGCACCACCGACATCCTGGCGCGCTCGCTGGCCGAGAAGCTGGCCGCCGACCTGAAGCAGCCGGTGATCGTGGAGAACCGCCAGGGCGCGGGCGGCAACGTCGGCGCCGACAGCGTCGCCAAATCGCGCCCTGACGGCTACACGGTGCTGTTGTCCAGCGCCGGCCCGCTGACCATCAACCAGCACCTCTACGCGCGGCTGAGCTACGACCCGATGCGCCACTTCGCACCGGTCAGCCTGCTGGCGCAAGTGCCGATCATGCTCGTCACGCACCCGGCCAAGCCGTTCAAGACGGTGGCCGAAATGATCGCCTACGCCAAAGCGAACCCCGGCAAGCTGTCTTACGGCTCGCAGGGCAACGGCACGACCAGCCACTTGACGATGGAACTGCTCAAGCACCAGGCCGGGCTGAACATCGTGCACGTACCTTACCGCGGCAGCGCGCCGGCCACCACCGACATGCTGGGCGGCACCATCGACCTGATGTTCGACAACTCGCCGTCGACGCTGCCGCATGTGACGGCGCAGAAACTGCGCGCGCTCGGTGTCGCGTCGGCGCAGCGGGTGGCGGCGATGGACAGCGTGCCGGCGCTCAGCGAGACGGTGAAAGGCTTCGAGTCGACGGCCTGGTTCGCTCTCGTCGTCGCCGCCGGCACGCCCGACGCCGTGATCCAGCAGCTCAACCGCGCTGTCAACGCCGCGCTGGCGCAGAACGACATGAAAGAGAAGTTCGCCGCCTCCGGCGTGCAACTGCTCGGCGGCAAGCCCGAAGACCTGGCGCGCCACATGCGCAGCGAAAGCGACAAGTGGGCCGAGGTCGTGCGCGCCTCGGGCGCCAAGCTCGAGTGAGGCGCGGCGCCCTTATTCGGGTTCGATGCGCGCGGCGCGGATCACCTCGCCCCAGCGCTTGATCTCACCGCCCAGCAACGCCTGCAGCTCAGCCGGCGTGCTGCCTTGCACACGCACGCCGAGCTTGGCCATGCGCTCTTGCACCGCGGCCGAAGCCAGTGCCTCGCGCGCGGCCTTGCCCAGGATGGCGATGACTTCGGGCGGCGTGCCCGCTGGCGCCGCCAGGCCGTTCCAGCTGGCGACGTTGTAGCCGGCCACGCCGGCTTGCGCGACGGTGGGCACCTCGGGCAGCGCCGGGTTGCGCTTGTCCGACGTGACGGCCAGCGCCTTCACCGCGCCGGCCTGCACCTGCGCCACCATCGGAGCGACGATCTCGAAGGCGATGTCGATCTCGCCAGCGCGCAGCGCCGTCAGCACCGCCGGGCTGCCTTTGTAGGGCACGACCAGGGCGTCGACGCCGGCCACGGTCTCGAACAGCTTGGCGCTGAGGTGCTGGGTGCTGCCCGGCGCGATGGTGCCGACGTTGAGCTTGCCCGGGTTGGCCTTGGCAAAAGCCACCGCGTCCTTCAGCGAGGCCCAGCGCGAGTTGCCGGCGACGAAGACACCGAGGTCGAAGTAGCTCAGCGTGGTGATGGGCGCGAAGTCCTTCTGCGTGTCGTATGGCAGCTTCTTGAACAGGCCGACGCTGACCGCGTTGCCGTTGCTCACCAGCAGCAAGGTGTGGCCGTCGGGCTTGGCCGACGCCACCGCCTGGCTGGCGACGATGCTGCCGGCGCTGGGCTTGTTTTCCACCACCACCGGCTGGCCCAGGCTCTTGGCCATGTGCTCGGCCACGGCGCGCGCCGTCAGGTCGGCAACGCCGCCAGGGCCGAAAGGCACGACGAGCATGATCGGCCGGTCAGGAAAGCGGGCCTGAGCCCAGGCCGCGGGTGCGGCCAGCGCGGCCAGTGCAGCGGCGCTGG
The DNA here is from genome assembly GCA_030693565.1 of Rubrivivax sp. Lineage (GTDB taxonomy): Bacteria > Pseudomonadota > Gammaproteobacteria > Burkholderiales > Burkholderiaceae_C > Rubrivivax. The sequence continues at coordinate 11,974 of JAUYAJ010000552.1, read as the reverse complement.
CGAGCAAGGTCAGTCGGCGGGAGGTGTTCATCGGCATGGCGGCGGTTGGGTGGATCAGAAGCGGTGGCGCAGGCCCAGCGCGGCGCCGGTCTGCGTGCCCTTGGTGCCCATGTAGGCAGGCTTGGCATAACCATCGACAACCCGATTCTGGTCGATCACGGCGTAGACGTCACTGCGGCGCGAGAAGCGGTAGCTCAGGCTCGCCCAGCTGACGCGGCGCGTGCCGTCGAGCGCGGCGCTGCCGCTTTGCGCGTCGCTGAAGTGGGCCAGGCTCAAGGTGACCTTGGGTGACAGCTCGACGTTGGCGCCCAGCGTCCAGGCCAGGTTCTCCTGCGCGCTGACGGCGCTGCTGCGCTTCATCAGGCCGCCGAACAGCGTCAGGTTGGGTTGCAGCTTGTAGTTGCCGCCAGCGCCGACGATCTTGCGCGTCTCGACCCCGGTCACGTTCTTCATCTGCTGCACATAGCCCGACAGCGACAGCGCGCCTTTGCTGTAGCCGGCGCCCAGCGCCCAGGCGCTGTTGGCGCCGCCACTGCTCTGCTCGCCCAGCGTGTGGCTGGCTGTGAGGTCGATGCCGGCGACCTGGGTGTCCAGGCGCAGCATGTTGTCCTGGCGCGCAACATGGTGGCTGCTGAACAGCGAATGCGCGGTGCTGTTCGGGTTGCCCAGCGGCTGCATGCGCGCCGCCAGCGAATGCGCCACCGTGTACTGGCGGCCCAGCGTCACCGCGCCCAAAGGACCGCGCAGCCCGACATGGGCGTCGCGGCCCCAGAAACGCGGATTCGACGCCGTCTGGCCGTAGTCGGTGGTGGCGGTGGACTGCAGCGACAGCCCGGTGCCGACTTCGAAGCCGCTTTCCAGGACGAAGAAAGCCGACTGGCCGCCGCCCAGGTCTTCGCGCCCGCGCAGGCCGAGCCGGCTGCCGGTGAAGATGCCGTCGTCCATCGACGTCAGCGAAGCGCGGCTGGCGCTGGCGTTGCCCGCATGGCGCACGGCAGCGTCCAGGATGCCGTAGAGGGTGACGCCGGCCGGCACCTGGGCGACGGCGGATGCAGCGCCCAGAGCCAGGGCGATGGCGGTGAGGGTGGTCTTCATGATGGCTTTCGAGGGGGATGATGGGCATGCACCGGCTGCAACCGGGGCGCTGAGCGCCGCCGGCTGCGACCGTGCGAAGGGGGTCAGAAGGTGATGGGCTGGCCGGGTGTGGCCACGATCACCTTGATGGCAGCAGCGCCGCCCATGGCGTCGGTGAACTGTTTGGACGTGCCTTTGGCCAGCGGGTTGCTGCCGTAGTGCATGGGGATCACGGCCTTGGGCTTGAGCATGTCCTTCACTGCCCAGGCCGCGTCGGCCGGGTCCATCGTGAAGTTGCCGCCGATCGGCACCAGCGCCAGGTCGGGCCGGTAGCGTTCGCCGATGAGCTTCATGTCGCCGAACACCGCGGTGTCGCCGGCGTGGTAGATCCGGAAACCGTTCTCCAGCTCGATGATCCAGCCCACGGCCTCGCCGCCGGGGTGGACTTCGTCTTTCTGCGTCGCCGGGTTGCGCCAGACGTAGATGCTGCTGTGCTCGGCGCGCACCGCGGTGATCTTGATGCCCGCCGCCGGCTCGATGGTGCCGCCCTTGTTCATGCGCGGCAGCAGATTGGCCGGCAGCACGGCGAGCGTCATCGCCGTGTTCGCCAGGTCACCGGGGGCGCGGATCGGCACGTTGTACATCTGCGCCAGCGCCGGGGCGTCGGCGATGTGGTCGAAGTGGCCGTGGCTGACCAGCAGCACGTCGATGCGGCCGAAGTGCTCGAGCGCCTTGTACGGCGCCGGCGTCAGCGGGTTGGTGCGCAGCCAGGGGTCGGTGACGATCACCTTGCCACCCGGCGAGGTGATCTTGAACGCCGCCTGGCCGAGCCAGACGACCTCGACGCCAGCCGGCGTGGGCGCACTGGTCAGCGTGGGCATCGACGAGGTCGCGGTGCCGGGCAGGCCCGCGCAGCCGGCGAGCAGCGCGCTCAGCGCCGCGGTGATGAAGTGGTGACGTCCCATCGCGGTGGCCTTCAGTCGAGTTTCACGTTGCCGGCTTTCACCACCTCGGCCCAGCGCGGGATCTCGCGCTGGATCAGGCTGGCGAAGACTTGTGGCGGACCGGGCATGGCGACCGCGCCTTCGATCGCCAGTTGCTGCGCCACTTCCGGGTGCAGCAGCGCCTTGTTGATCTCGGCGTTGAGGCGGCTCACCACGGCCGCCGGCGTGCCGGCGGGTGCGACGATGCCGTACCACTGGTCGGCCTCGAAGCCGGCCAGCCCGGCGATGCCGCTTTCGGCCACCGTCGGGACGTCGGGCAGGGCGGCGATGCGCTGGGCGCTGCTCACCGCCAAGGCGCGCAGCCGGCCGCTGCGCACATGCGGCAGCACCGCCGGCGAGCCGGTGAAGGTGGCATCGACCTGGCCGGCGATCAAATCGGTGATCGACGGCGCCGTGCCCCGGTAGGGGATGTGCAGCATGAAGATCATGGCGCGCAGCTTCAGGTATTCGAAGGTGATGTGCGCCGCGCTGCCGTTGCCGCCCGACGAGTAGGTGTACTTGCCCGGATTGGCCTTGGCGCGCTCGATGAATTCCTTGAAGGTCTTCACCGGCGAGGCCGCCGGCACCACCAGCACGTTGGGCACCCGCGCCACATAGGCCACCGACACAAAACTCTTCAGCGGGTCGTAGGTGAGCTTGGCGTAGATCGCCGGGTTGACGGCCAGCGTACCGATGTGGCCCATCAGCAGCGTGCTGCCGTCGGCGTCGGCTTTGGCGACCTCGCCGGCACCGACCGAGCCACCCGCGCCGGCGCGGTTCTCGACGATGACGTTGTGGCCGAGCGCAATCGCCAGCTTGGGGCCGATGGCGCGGGCCAGGATGTCGGTGCTGCCGCCAGGCGTGAAGGGCACGACGATGCGGGTGCTTCGGGTCTGGGCCCAGGCCAACGGGCCTGCAGTAAGGGCAAGACCGGCCAGCAGTGCCGAACGCCGGTCTGTGAAGTCAACCATGGTGTGTGCGCGAAGTGACCGCGCTGCAGGGGCAGCAGCGCCGGGCCGCCGAGCATGACATCGGCGGCGCCGGCGAACCAGCGCGCTGACGGGGTCCAGCCTTGCGCTTTGCTTATGACCGCATCGAAACCGCCGCCACGACCTGGAGCTCCATCAGCAGCGCCCGCAGCGCCGGTGACGGCAGGCCGTCGCGGCGCAGCATCAGGCCGATGGCGCGCTCGGTGCGCTGCACCGCCACCGGCAGCACGCGCAGCTGGCCGGCGCCGACCTCGCCGCGCACCTGCAGCGGCGACAGCAGCGCCACAGCGTCGCTGGCCAGCAGCAGCGCGCGCACCACCGCCGGGCTGTTGACCTGCAGGCTGACGGGCGGCACGGCCAGGCCTTCGGTGTCGAAAGCGCGTTCGAAGGCGGCGCGCGCCGGTGTGCCCGGCAACGGGCCGATCCACGGCAGCGCCAGCAATGCGGCGAGCGTGCGCGCGCCGCCGCGGCTGCGCGCCAGCGGGTGGCCGGCGCGCACCACCGGCACCAGGTGGTCGATGAACAGCAACTGTTCACGCAAATCGGCGGGTGCCTGCTCGCCGCGCAGCGGGCCGACGACGAGGTCGACCTCACCGTGGCGCAACTGGTCAACCAAGGCCTCGTAGGTGCCGTCGACCACCGTGGCCTGGACACCGGGCATGACGGCGAACAGCCGCGCCAGCGCCTGCGGCACCAGCACGTCGCCGGCCATCGGCAGCGCGCCAACGGCGATGCGTCCCGGCGCCAGCCCGCACAGCGCGGCCAGTTCGTCATGGCCGCTGCGCAGTTCGACGCGGGCGAGCTCGGCGCGCAGCAGCAACCGCTCGCCAGCTTCGCTGAGCCGGGTGCCGCGCTGCGAGCGCTGGAACAGGCTCACACCGGCCGCATGTTCGAGCTGGCGCAGGCTGTGGTTCACGGCCGCCTGCGTCACGCCCAGGCGGCGCCCGGCGGCCGACTCGCTGCGCAGTTCGGCCACCGCGTGCAGCGCCTGCAGCATGGCGTCGGTGGCGCGGCCGGCCAGCCGCTGGCCGCCGCCGCGCACCAGTTCCGCCAGCGCCCGTGTGACACGCTGGAACAAGGCCTGGCCGGCCAGCGTGCAGACCATGCCGCGCGCGCCGCGCTCGAACAGCGGCAGGCCCAGCATGTCCTCGGCCTGCTTGACGGCGCGCGAGACGGCCGATGCCGACAAGTGCAGTTCGGCCGCGGCTGCGGCGGCGCTGCCCCGCCGCGCCACCGCTTGCGCGATGCGCAGCAGGCGCAGGGGGATGGTGATCTCGGGGCGGGGCATCAACCGGGGGTCATGGGCTGGGTCAAGTTGTCGATCGTCCGTTCCGGCGTCTGTGAAGCACGGTGAAGTGCCCGAAGTGGCGCCGTTCATTCCGCAACAGACCCCAACACCGTGGCCGTGCCAGACACCAGACAGGCGTTGCTTCCTTGATTCTCTGCTGGCTTCTTCGGCGAAAGACACTGCCGGCAGAGTGTCCATTTGACGCTGTGACTGTGCCGGTGGTGTCGAATGCCAACTCACTCAACTTCAAAGGAAGAGGACCATGTCCTTTGCCGATATCGCGTGTCATGTCTGGGCAATTGACGGTTACACGGACGACAACGCGGCGAAAGTAGCCGACAACGCCTACGTCAAATGCGCGAACTCTTTGAGAACCACGAACAAAGCCGACAGTCGAAAAGAGGCCTTGACGGCACTACTGGCGTCGGCCAGAGCTGCCGCTGGCACGGCCACCGCGGCAAAACTCTATGGTGGTTTCCGACGCGGCCAGAAAGCACCCGAACATATGTGGATCGAATACAACGGCCATATCTACGACACCATGCCTGGCTACGGCTTGTGCCGTGCGGATGCAAAAGACAACTACCGGACCTGCCCTGGCCTTGAGAACGAAGACTTTGGTGACGGTGCTGTGTGCATTGATATGACCTTGACGCCATCCCAAGTTGCGATCATCGGTGCGGGCGAATTCATCAAACCGGTTCACTGATCGGCAGGTTCGGGCGCCTACAGGGTCAAACGTCGATATTCGCCGCCCTCAGCGCATTGCTCTCGATGAAGTTGCGCCGCGGCTCGACTTCGTCGCCCATCAGCATGGTGAAGACGCGATCGGCTTCGATGGCGTCGTCGATCTGCACCTTGAGCAGCCGGCGCACCGTCGGGTCCATCGTCGTCTCCCACAGCTGCGCGGGGTTCATCTCGCCCAGGCCCTTGTAGCGCTGGCGGCCGACGCTGCTTTCGGCTTGCGCCATCAGCCAGGCCATGGCGGCGCGGAAGTCGCTCACCTTCTGCTCCTTCATGCGCTCGCCTTCGCCGCGCCGCACCACGGCGTCGGCGCCCAGCAAGTCTTTCAGCGTTTCCCCGGCTTCCTTCAGCGCCGCGTAGTCGCCGCCGTGGACGAAGTCCTGCGTGATCACGCTGCTCTTGAGGTTGCCGTGATGGCGGCGGCCGATGCGCAGCAGCGGCTTGTCGGTGCGCGGGTCGATCTCGGCACTGACTTCGGCGTCGTGCAGTGCTTGCTGCATGGCTGCGGCGGCGCTGGCCGCGGCGGCCGGGCTGTCGAGGTCGAGCACCAAGCCGCCGGCGATGATGCGCAGCGCTTCGTGGTCCATCCAGTTGGCGAGCCTGGCGATGACGCTGGTGCCCAGCAAGTAGGTGCGCGCCAGCGTGGCCAGCGTGTCGCCTGCCAGCGCGGCGCGCGCCCCGCCTTCGCCGTCGGGCAGCACGACCGCGTTTTCGAGCGCCACTTTCAGCAAGAAGGTGTCGAGCTCGCCGCCGTCTTTCAGGTACTGCTCATGCTTGCCATGCTTGACCTTGTACAGCGGCGGCTGGGCGATGTAGATGTGGCCGCGCTCGACCAGTTCGGGCATCTGGCGGTAGAAGAAGGTCAGCAGCAGGGTGCGGATGTGGGCGCCGTCGACGTCGGCGTCGGTCATGATGATGATGCGGTGGTAGCGCAGCTTGTCGGCGTTGAATTCATCGACGCCGATGCTGGTGCCCAGCGCGGTGATCAGGGTGACGATGCTGTCGCTGGAGAGCAGCTTTTCATAGCGCGCCTTTTCGACGTTGAGGATCTTGCCGCGCAGTGGCAGGATGGCCTGGAACTTGCGGTCACGGCCTTGCTTGGCACTGCCGCCGGCGGAGTCGCCCTCGACGATGTAGATCTCGCACAGCGCCGGGTCTTTCTCCTGGCAGTCGGCCAGCTTGCCGGGCAGGCCCAGGCCGTCGAGCACGCCTTTGCGGCGCGTCATCTCGCGCGCCTTGCGCGCCGCTTCGCGGGCGCGGGCGGCGTCGACGATCTTGCTGCAGATGATCTTGGCGTCGTTCGGGTTCTCAAGCAGCCAGTCGGTGAGCAGCTTGGAGACGATTTCCTCGACCGGGCCTCGCACTTCGCTGGACACCAGCTTGTCCTTGGTCTGGCTGCTGAACTTGGGCTCGGGCACCTTGACGCTGACGACGCAGGCCAAGCCTTCTCGCATGTCGTCGCCGCTGATCTCGACCTTGGCCTTTTCGGCGATCTTGTTTTCGCCGATGTAGTTGTTGATGACGCGCGTCATCGCCGCGCGCAACCCGGTCAGGTGGGTGCCACCGTCGCGCTGCGGGATGTTGTTGGTGAAGCAGAGCACGTTCTCGGCGTAGCCGTCGTTCCACTGCATCGCCACTTCGACGCCGATGTTGGTGTTCTGGTCGCTCATCTTGTCGCCGGCGGCGTGGAAGATGTTCGGGTGCAGCACTTTCTTGCCGGTGTTGATGAACTCGACGAATCCTTTGACCCCGCCAGCGAAGGCGAAGTTGTCTTCCTTGCCGTTGCGTTCGTCGACCAGTCGGATCTTGACGCCGTTGTTGAGGAAACTCAGCTCGCGCAAGCGCTTGGCGACGACGTCGTAGTGGAAGTCGATGTTGGTGAAGATGGTCTCGTCGGGCAGGAAGTGAACTTCGGTGCCGCGCTTGTCGGTCTCGCCGCTGACCTTCATCGGGCTGGTCTCGACGCCCTCGCGCAGCTCGATCACGCGGTCTTGCGTGAAGCCTTGCTTGAAGTCGATCGAATGCACCTTGCCGTCGCGCCGCACCGTCAGCCGCAGCCACTTGCTGAGCGCGTTGACGCAGCTGACGCCGACACCGTGCAGGCCGCCGCTGACCTTGTAGCTGTTCTGGTTGAACTTGCCGCCGGCATGCAGTTCGGTGAGCGCAATCTCGGCCGCACTGCGCTTGGGCTCGTGCTTGTCGTCCATCTTCACGCCGGTGGGGATGCCGCGGCCGTTGTCGATGACGCTAATGCTGTTGTCGCTGTGGATGGTGACGACGATGTCGTCGCAATGGCCTGCCAGCGCCTCGTCGATCGAGTTGTCGACGACCTCGAACACCAGGTGGTGCAGACCGGTGCCATCGGAGGTGTCACCGATGTACATGCCGGGGCGCTTGCGCACGGCTTCCAGCCCTTCCAGGATCTGGATGCTGCCTTCGCCGTAAGCGGCCGAGGCTTCGTGGCCGGTCGAAACCGGACCGCCTTCGGCTGCCGGCAGTTCGCGCTGGGTGACGCCGTTCGAGCTGTCTTTGGGGGTGCTGGGCTGGGTCATCGGGAACTCTCTTCATTCACGGGGCTGCATGGCGGAGCCCCTTCAAAAATGCTGAAGCGGGCCAAGGCCCGCCTGCTACCGGCTGCGGCAGCGTCGCTCAGATGCGCATTGGCATCACGACGTATTTGAAGCCGGGCCGCTCGGGCACCGTCAGCAGCGCACTGGCGTTGGTGTCCTGCAGTTCGAGCTTGACCATTTCCTGGCTCACGTTGGCCAGCACGTCGATCAGGTAGGTGACGTTGAAACCGATCTCGATGCTGTCACCGTCGTAGTCGACCTCGAGCTCTTCCTTGGCCTCTTCCTGCTCGGCGTTGCTCGACGCGATGCGCAGCACTCCGGGGTCGATGTTCATGCGCACGCCCTTGAACTTCTCACTGGTGAGGATGGCCGCGCGCTGCAGGCAGGCCAGCAGCGGCGCGCGGCCCAGCGTCACCGAGTTCTTGTGGTTCTTCGGAATCACGCGGTTGTAGTCGGGGAACTTGCCTTCGACGAGCTTGGTGACAAACTCCATGCCCGAAAAGTTGAAGCGCGCCTGGTTGCCGGCAAAGCGCATTTCGATCGGCGTTGTTTCGTCCTTGAGCAGCCGCTGCAGTTCGAGCACCGTCTTGCGCGGCAGGATCACTTCCTGCCGGCTGGGCATGTCGTTGTCGAGCGTCGCCTGCGCCAGCGCGAGCCGGTGGCCGTCGGTGGCCACCAGGGTCAGCAACTTGCCTTCGGCGATGAACAGGATGCCGTTCAGGTAGTAGCGAATGTCGTGCACCGCCATCGAGAAGTGCACCTGGTTGATCAAGGCGCGCAGCGTGCTCTGCGGCATGCTGAAGATGGGACCGAAGTCGATCGCGTCGTTGACCAGCGGGAAGTCGTCGCTGGGCAAGGTCTGCAGCGTGAAGCGGCTCTTGCCGCCTTGCAGCGTCAGCTTGTTCTGCGCCGCCGACAAGGTCACGACCTGGTCCGAGGGCAGGGCGCGCAGGATGTCGATCAGCTTCTTGGCACCCACGGTGGTGGCCAGGTTGCCGTCGTCTCCGCCGAGCTCGGCGTTTGTGCGGACCTGGATCTCGAGGTCGCTGGTCGTGAACTCGATCATTCCGCCTTGTTTGCGCAGCAACACATTGGCCAGGATCGGCAAGGTATGTCGGCGCTCGACGATGCCGGCGACTGACTGCAAGGCTTCGAGCAACTTTTCCTGCGCTGCTTTCAGAACAATCATGGTTTTCTCTTTTTAAAGGTAGTCGTTGTAGTAGAGCGCCGCGGTCTCTGTGTACAACGCTATTTTCGCCTTTTCCATCAACGGCTTAGCTGGGCTTGAACCCTGTGGGCTGAGTTCGGACTGGAACGACGCCAGAAATGAACAACTTGGCTGCGTCGGCCCGGCCTGTGGACAAGTCCTCGCTTGTGCTGAACTTGTTCACAGGCTTGTCACTTGACAGCAGAAAATTCACCGGGTCAGCCTTTCAAGGTCTGTTCCAGCACATGGAGCTGCTGGTTCAGTTCGGCGTTGCGGGTGCGCTCCTCGCCGATCTTGCGCACTGCGTGCAACACCGTCGTGTGGTCGCGGCCACCGAACAGCTCGCCGATCTCGGGCAGGCTCTTCTTGGTCATGTCCTTGGCCAGGTACATGGCGATCTGGCGCGGCCTGGCGATGCTGGCGGGGCGCTTCGTGCTGTACATGTCGGCGATCTTGATCTTGTAGAAGTCGGCCACCGTCTTCTGGATGTTCTCGACCGAGATCTGCCGGTTCTGGATTGAGAGCAGGTCGCGCAGCGCCTCGCGGGCGAGCACGATGTTGATGTCCTTCTGGCTGAAGCGCGAATAGGCCAGCACCTTGCGCAGCGCGCCTTCGAGCTCGCGCACGTTGGCGCGCACGTTCTTGGCGATGAAGAAGGCGACGTCCTCGGGCATCTCGGTGCCTTCGGACAACGCCTTCTTGTTCAGGATCGCGACCCGCATTTCCAGTTCGGGCGGCTCGATGGCCACCGTCAGCCCGGCATCGAAGCGGCTGGTGAGCCGCTCGTCGATGTTGGCCAGCCCCTTGGGATAGGTGTCGCTGGTCATGATGATGTGGGCGCGCTTGGCCAGCAAGGCTTCGAAGGCGTTGAAGAACTCCTCCTGCGTGCGCTCCTTGCCGGCGAAGAACTGCACGTCGTCGATCAGCAGCAGGTCCAGCGAGTGGTACTTGGCTTTCAGTTCGTCGAAGGTCTTGCGCTGGTAGTTCTTCACCACGTCGCTGATGAACTGCTCGGCGTGCAGGTAGAGCACGCGGGCGTCGGGGTTGTCCTTGAGCAAGGCGTTGCCCACCGCATGCACCAGGTGGGTCTTGCCCAGGCCGACGCCGCCGTAGATGAAGAGCGGGTTGTACATCTGGCCGGGTGCGCCAGCGACGTGCAGCGCCGCCGTGCGGGCCATCTGGTTGGCGCGGCCGGGCACCAAGGTGTCGAAGGTCAGCGCGGTGTTGAGCTTGTGGCGGCTCGCCGATGGCGGCGCCGACGGCGCTGCGGCGCGGCTGGCGGCGGGTCTGTCGGCGGCCGCGCCCAGCGCCGGGATCGCGCCGGCGATGTGGAAGGCGCCGTTGCGCTGCGGCGGCGCTGCCGCAGCGGAGCGCGCCGGCGCCGGTTCGCGCGCGGCCAGCATCAATTCCAGCCGCACCGGCTTGCCGGCCAGGTCGCTGAGGACGGACTCGATCCGGCTCGCGTACTGGTCGCGGATCCAGTCGAGCTTGAAGCGGTTGGGCACGCGAACCGACACCACGGCATCGGCTTGCGGGTCATCGCTGACCTGTGCCGGTGGCAGTGGGCGGATCCAGGTGTTGAACTGGTGTTCGGGCAGTTCGGTTGCAAGTCGTTCGCAACCACGCTGCCAGAGGTCAGGGCTCATGGGCTGTGGAGATCTTCTTCTGTGAGCGGCCGGATTCTACGTCCACCGGGCTTGGCAAACAGCAGTTATCCACAGTTTAGACGCCAGCGTCAATCCCCGCCAAAAGCCACGGCTTGTGGTGCAAGTGTTTGACTGGATTCAACTTTTTTGCTGTAATGTTGGGTTTCCCGAATCCTTAGTGGGCGCGCTGAAGTGGGCGCGCGTTGCGGACAGGCGGTGCGGACAGGCAGTGCGGCGAGATCGCCGCAGCAGCGCTTGATCTGGTATTCGCTGAGGTTCGCGGGGCTTGCGCCCTGCTTGCCGGGCCTTCGGTGTCGGCCACAGCCAGCACTGGCGGCCAGCGGGAAACAGTTTTCCATTTTCATTTGCCCTGCCCGCTGGAGCCAGGGCGCAACCAGGAATCGCCATGAAGCGCACCTATCAGCCCTCGAAAATCCGCCGCGCCCGCACCCATGGCTTTCTGGTGCGCATGAAGACGCGCGGCGGCCGCGCCATCATCAACGCGCGCCGTGCCAAGGGCCGCAAGCGCCTGGCCGTCTGACGCCAACCAGGGCCGGATCGCCATGATCGGCCGGCTGCTTCACACGGCTGACTTCCAGCGCATCCTCGCCACTTCGGCGCGCTGCCGAAGTGCGCACTTCGCCGTTCATCACCTGGCCGGGCCGCCGCAAACGTCGAAAAAGCCCCGCATCAAGACCGGAGAAGCAAGGTTGTCCACAGGCGATGCACCGCTGGGTGAGGCATCTGTGGATAACCAGCCCGGTCCGCAGTGGTTGGGCTGTGTTGTGCCCAAGCGCCATGCGCGCCGGTCGGTGACCCGCAGCCTGTTCAAACGGCAGATTCGCGCCGCGATGGCGCGCTACGCGCCGCAACTGCCCGCCGGTATGTGGCTGGTTCGGTTGCGCTCGCCGTTTCCCAAGCAGGCTTTTCCATCCGCCTGTTCGGACGCACTGCGTCAGGCCGCAGGCGCCGAGCTTGACGGCTTGTTCGCCCGCGCCCGGGCTTGACGCCCGCGCCAGCCCAGGCCCAGTGATGGAATCTTTCGCCCTTGCCCTCGTTCGCCTGCCGCAGCAACTGCTGCTGGGGCTGGTCAAGGGCTATCGCTTGCTGCTCAAGCCCTGGCTGGGCAACGCCTGCCGCTTCGAGCCCACTTGCTCGGCCTATGCGCTCGACGCCTTGCAGCGCCACGGCGCGGCCAAAGGCGCCTGGTTGGCCGGCGGCCGGCTGCTGCGCTGCCACCCTTGGTGCGACGGCGGCTTCAACCCGGCGCCCGAGAAATGGACGACGCCGGGGGCGGGCTTGTTCAGCCGCCTGGGCCTGATGTCCTCTGACGATTCTTCCGCGAAACACAACTCCCCATGACCGATATCCGCCGCACCCTGCTCTGGGTGGTCTTCACCATGTCGCTCGTCCTGTTGTGGGATGCGTGGAACAAGCACACCGGTCAGCCGCCGCTGTTCGGCGGCGCGCCGC
>JAUYAJ010000544.1 GCA_030693565.1 Rubrivivax sp. | reverse complement strand
GGGCAAGCGACGCAACGCCGCAGGCGCCCCCTGGCAGGCCCAACCCGAAGGGCCGGGGCGATTCGCGCCGCCGAGCCGCGTTGCCGGCTCGTTGTGGGGCCCGCCACACGCCTGGCCGACGCCTCGCTCGTCAGCGCGACTCGCCCCGGCTCGGGCGTCGCCTTCTGCCGCCCACGCTCCTAGAGCGTGAAGATCTTGCCCGGGTTCATGATGTTCTTCGGGTCGAGCGCGAGCTTGATGCTGCGCATCATTGCCACCGCACCGGCACCCGCCTCGTCGACCAGAAAGCCCATCTTGTGCAGCCCGATGCCATGCTCGCCGCTGCAGGTGCCTTCGAGCGCGATCGCGCGCTGCACCATCTGCGCGCTCAAGTCCTCGGCCACGGCGCGCTGCGCGGCGTCGCCTTCCTTCACCAGATAGGCAAGGTGGAAGTTGCCGTCGCCGACATGGCCGACGATGTAATAAGGCAGGCCGCAGGCGTCGGCGTCGGCGACCGAGGCGTTCAGGATCTCGGCCAGGCGCGAGATCGGCACGCAGGTGTCGGTGGTGACGGTGCGGCAGCCCGGGCTCATCTGCATGCCGGCGAAATAGGCCTTGTGGCGCGCCGTCCACAGCCGCGTGCGCTCCTCGGGCGTGCTCGCCCATTCGAAGTCTTCGCCGCCCAGCTCGCTGGCCAGCGCCTGCACCGTCTCGGCCTGCTCCTTGACGCCGGCGGCGCTGCCGTGGAACTCCATCAGCAGCATCGGCGACTCGCGCAGGCCGAGCTTGCTTTGCGCGTTGACGGCGCGCACCGCGTTGACGTCGAGCAACTCGCAGCGTGCGATTGGCACCCCCATCTGGATGGTCTGCATCGTCGCCTGCACGGCGGCGTCGATCGACGGGAAGTGGCAGATCGCCGCGCTCACCGCCTCGGGCAGCGGGTAGAGCTTGAGCGTGACCTCGGTGATCACGCCCAGCGTGCCTTCGCTGCCGACGAACAGCCGCGTCAAGTCGTAGCCGGCGCTGCTCTTGCGCGCCCGCGTGCCGGTGCGGATGACCTCGCCGCTGGCGGTGACCACGGTCAGGCCGAGCACGTTCTCGCGCATCGTGCCGTAGCGCACCGCGTTCGTGCCACTGGCGCGCGTGGCCGCCATGCCGCCGAGCGAAGCGTTGGCGCCCGGATCGATGGGGAAGAACAAGCCCTGGTCCTTGATCTCGCGGTTCAGCTGCTCGCGCGTCACACCGGCCTGCACGGTGACCGTCAAGTCCTCGGCGTTGAGGCGCACGATCTGCGTCATGCGCGCGACGTCGACGCTGACCCCGCCCTGGACCGCCATCAAATGGCCTTCGAGCGACGAGCCGGTGCCAAAAGCGATCACCGGCACCGCGTGTTCGGCGGCCAGCGTGACCGCCGCGGCGACGTCGTCGGTGCTTTCGCAGAAGACGACGACCTCGGGAGGCGTCACCGGGAACGGGCTCTCGTCGCGGCCATGCTGCTCGCGCACCGCCAGCGCCGTCGAGCAGCGCTCGCCAAAGTGTTCGCGCAGCGCGCCGAGCATCGCCGGCGGTACCGGACGCGGCTCAACCAGGGGCAGGGCGGTGGGGGGCAGGGGGGCATTCATGGGCGGACTCCGCGTGGACGACGGTACGGTTCATTCTAGGAGGCCGCCAGACTGGCAAGATGCGCATCCTTGCATCGCCAACGAGACACGCGCCATGGCCAACCGCCTGACCCAGATCGCCACCCGCACCGGAGACGACGGCACCACCGGTCTGGGTGATGGCAGCCGCGTGCCCAAGGACCACCTGCGGGTGGCGGCGATGGGCGATGTCGACGAACTGAACTCGGGCCTGGGCCTGCTGCTGGCCGAGCCCTTGCCGGCCGCCGTGCGCGAGCTGCTGGTGGTGATCCAGCACGAGCTTTTCAACCTCGGCGGCGAGCTTTCCATCCCCGGCTACGAACTGCTCAAGGCCGAGGCGGTGGCGCGGCTGGACGAGGCGCTGGCGCAGCACAACGCAGCCTTGCCGCGGCTGCAGGAGTTCATCCTGCCGGCGGGCACACGCAGCGCCGCGCTGGCCCATGTCAGCCGCACGGTGGCGCGGCGCGCCGAGCGCGCGTTGGTGGCGCTGGCGGCGGTCGACACCGTCAATCCGGCGCCGCGCCAGTACCTGAACCGGCTGTCCGACCTGCTGTTCGTGCTGGCGCGCGTGCTCAACCGCGCCAACCTCGACGGCCTGGGTGGCGACGATGTCTATTGGCGCAGCGAGAAGCTGGCGCGGGCGCTGGCGGGCGCTGACGACGCCGGTTGATCCCGCGTTCCGGGGGGGGCGCTGAGCCGAACCGGCGCGCCGGCCCGCGTAGACGGGTGCAGGCCTTGATGAACCCTCGTGGTTCATCGGGCCCGGATCTGTCACGCAACCCCCCGGAGCCCGCCATGAAACTTGCGATTCGTCTTCTCGTCGCCGCTGCCAGCCTGGCAGCCGGCACCAGCCAGGCAGCCGTCCTCTATGGCAATTTCGATCCGACGGCGACCGCGCCGGTCGACTACAGCACCAGCGCCTACGCCGACCTGTCGGGCTCGTGCAGCACCTCCAACTGCCTGTGGATCAACGCCTACTCGGCCGGCTTCTCCTTCGTTGCCGAATCCACCGGGCTGGCAGCCAAGGCTTTTCTGCCGATGAAGGCGACCTATACGGTCGCTGGTGCCGAACGCATCTACGGCCTGACCATCACCGACCAGGCCGGCGGCATCGTCGCCCGCGGCGGCATCCTGGGCCGCGACGCCCCGATCGGTGTCACCCAGGTCCACGAATTCGACCTCTTCGCCAGCACCCATGCCGGCCAGCCAGTGGCCAGCGGCGTGCTGTCGGCCACCGCGCCCGAACTGCAGGCCGGCAGCAGCTACAACGTCTTCTTCAGCCAGACCTATGGCTCGATGTCGGGCGCCCAGTGGATGAAGAGCGACGCGGTGCCCACCAGCGGCCAGGCCTTTACCCAATGCCAGACCAACGGCGGCAGCTACTGCGCCTATTGGGGTGGCAGCTGGATCTACCCGCTGGGCTATTCCTACACCGCGCCGATGACCGATTTCCTGCCGGCGCTGGTGATCACCGACGGTGCCGGCCTCTCGGCGCGGGCGCCGCAGACGGTGCCGCTGCCGCCGAGCTGGGCACTGGCCGCGCTCGGCCTGGCTGGGTTGGGCTGGCAACGCCGCACGACCTTTGTCACGCGCGGTTGAATGCCGCAGCGGCCATCCCCCGCGGCCACGGGGGTGTGGCCGCCGCCCGCAGTGCCGGTCTGACCTAGCATGCCGGCCATGAGCAAGGAGCCGACCGCGGACGAGGCCCAGGCGCACTGGCGCGCCGTGCGTGCATTGTTCGAGCGCGCCCAGCCGCTCGCCGGCGCCGCGCGCGAGGCCGTGCTGGCCGCTGCCGGAGCGGATGCTGAACTGCTGGCCGAAGTGCGCTCGCTGCTCGAGCATGCCGCCGACCTCGACGCCGGTTTCCTGAGCGCGCCGGCCTTGCCAGCGGGCGCGCCAGCGCCCGACCGCAGCGGCCAGCGCCTGGGCGCCTGGCGGCTGGGCACGCGGCTGGGCAGCGGCGGCATGGGCGAGGTCTGGTTGGCCACGCGCGACGACGGCGCCTACGCCGGCCAGGCGGCGATCAAGGTGCTCAAGCACGGCATGGACTCGGTGGCGGTGCTGGCGCGCTTTGCGCTCGAGCAGCAGGCGCTGGCGCGGCTGGCCCACCCGCACATCGCCCACCTGATCGACGCCGGGCGCACCGCCGACGGCCTGCCTTACTTCGTCATGGAACATGTGCCGGGGCGGCCGATCGACCTGGCTTGCCGCGGGCTGGCGCTGGCCGACCGGCTGGCGCTGTTCCTGCAACTGACCGACGCGGTGGCCTACGCGCACCGCAACCTGCTGCTGCACCGCGACCTCAAGCCCGGCAACGTGCTGGTCAGCGACGGCGGCCAGGTCAAGCTGCTCGACTTCGGCATTGCCAAGGCACTGGCCGGGCCGGCCGGCGACGACACCACGCAGCATGGGCCGCGGCCGTTCACGCCGCAATACGCCAGCCCCGAGCAGGTGCGCGGCGAGCCGGTGGGCACGGCCACCGACATCTACAGCCTGGGCGTGCTGCTGTACCAGATGCTCACCGGCACCCGGCCCACGGGCCGCAACGCCACCACACCCGCCGAAGCCGCCCGCAGCGTGCTGGAAGACGAGCCCACACGCCCCAGCCGCCTGTCGCCCAGTGAAGCGGTGGACCCGCAGTGGCTGCAGACGCGCAAGCGGCTGGA
>JAUYAJ010000535.1 GCA_030693565.1 Rubrivivax sp. | reverse complement strand
TCGGCGCTGGCGGCGCGCCATCTGGCGCGGCCCGACGCCCAGCGCTTGCTGGTGGTGGGCAGCGGCCGGCTCGCTGGCTGGCTGGCACGCGCCCACGCCGCGCTGCGGCCGGGGCTCACGCAGATTCAAGTCTGGGCCCGGCGGCCGCAGGCCGCCGAAGCGCTGGCTGTCGCGCTGCGCAGCGAAGGCCTGCCGGCGCAAGCCGCCACCGATCTGGAAGCCGCCGTGCGCCAGGCCGGCATCATCAGCTGCGCCACCACCAGCAGCGAGCCGGTGGTGCTGGGCGACTGGCTTGCGCCCGGCACCCATCTCGACCTGGTGGGCAGCTTCACGCCCGCGATGCGGGAGGTCGACGACACCGCCGTGCAACGCGCGCGCGTTGCCGTCGACACCTTTGCCGGCGCGCTGGCCGAAGCCGGCGACCTGGTGCAACCGCTGCGCGCCGGCTTGATAGAGCGCAGCCATGTCGTCGCCGAACTCGCCGACCTGGTGCGCGGCGCGGTGGTCGGCCGCCGCACGGCGCAGGAGATCACGCTGTTCAAGTCGGTCGGCACCGCGCTGGAAGATCTGGCGGCGGCCTGCATGGTCACGGCCGCTCAAGCCGCGCCGTAACCGCCGCCGCCCGGGGTCTCGACGACGAAGACATCGCCGGCCGCCATCTCGGCCGAGCCGATGTGGGCCAGCAGCTCGATGCTGCCGTCGGCGCGCTCAACGCGGTTGATGCCCAGCGCACCGGCTTCGCCGCCGGCCATGCCGAAGGCCGGCACGGTGCGGCCGTTGCTGAGGATGGCCGCCGTCATCGGCTCGAGGAATCGCACCCGGCGCACACCGCCGTCGCCGCCATGCCAACGCCCGGCGCCGCCCGATCCGGCGCGCACGGCGTAGCTGTCCAGCCGCACCGGGAAGCGGAACTCCAGCACCTCGGGGTCGGTCAGCCGCGAGTTGGTCATGTGGGTCTGAACCACGCTGGTGCCGTCGAAGCCGGGCCCGGCGCCGCTGCCACCGGAAATGGTCTCGTAGTACTGGTGGGTCTGGTTGCCGAAGGTGAAGTTGTTCATCGTGCACTGGCCTGCCGCCATCACGCCGAGCGCGCCGTACAGCGCGTTGGTGACGCAGGTCGAGGTCTCGACGTTGCCCGCCACCACCGCCGCCGGCGGGTTGGGGTTGAGCATGCAGCCCGCCGGCACGATCACCTGCAGCGGCTTGAGACAGCCGGCATTGAGTGGGATGTCGTCGTCGACCAGGGTGCGAAAGACGTAGAGCACGGCCGCCATCGTCACCGCCTTGGGAGCGTTGAAGTTGTTCGGCAGCTGCGCGCTGGTGCCGCTGAAGTCGATGCTGGCGCTGCGCTGCGCGACGTCGACGGTGACCGCGACGTCGATGTGCGCGCCGTTGTCCAGCGCCAGGCTGTAGCGGCCGTCCTTGAGCGCGGTGATGACGCGGCGCACCGACTCTTCGGCGTTGTCCTGCACATGCTGCATGTAGGCGGCCACGGTCTCGCGGCCGAACTGAGCCACCATCGCGCGCAGTTCCTGCACACCTTTTTCATTGGCGGCGATCTGGGCGCGCAGGTCGGCGATGGTCTGATCCGGGTTGCGCGCCGGGTAGCGGCCGCTGCCGAGCTGGCTGCGCAGCTCAGTTTCGCGCAGCGCGCCGCCGCGCACGAGCAGGAAGTTGTCGAACAGCACGCCTTCTTCGTCGATCGTCTTGCTGAAGGGTGGCATCGACCCCGGCGTGCTGCCGCCGATGTCGGCATGGTGGCCGCGCGACGCGACGTAGAACGACGGCGACGCGTCCGCCGTTTGCAGATAGACGGGCGTGACCACGGTGACGTCGGGCAGGTGGGTGCCGCCGTGATACGGGTCGTTGAGCACGTAGACATCGCCTTCGTGCATCAAGGGGTTGCGCTCGATCACGGTCTTGATCGACTCGCTCATCGAGCCCAGGTGCACCGGCATGTGCGGCGCGTTGGCGATCAGTTCGCCGTCGGCGTTGAAGAGGGCGCAGGAGAAGTCCAGCCGCTCTTTGATGTTCACCGAATGCGCGGTGTTCTGCAGCCGCAGCCCCATTTGTTCGGCGATGTTCATGAACAGGTTGTTGAAGACCTCGAGCATCACCGGGTCGGCTTCGGTGCCGATGGCCTGCTGGCCGGGACGCGGCGCCACGCGGCGCAGCTCCAGCGAGCCACCCGCGCCGAGCCGGGCCTGCCAGCCGGGCTCGACCACGGTGGTGGCGTTGCGCTCGGCGATCACCGCCGGGCCGTCGATGGTGGCGCCGGCGCGCAGCGTTTCGCGCACATGCAAGGCGGCGTCGCACCAGCCTTCGCAGTGCATCTGCACCACGGCGTCGGCCGGCGGCCGGTGCTCGGGCGCTGCGGCGTCGGTGGCGGGCGGCGCGAAAGCCTCGCCGGCGCCGATGGCTTCGATCGACACCGCTTCGATCACCAGCGTGCGGCTGGGCATCAAGAAGGCGAAGCGCTGGCGGTAGCCGGCCTCGAAGTCGCGCCGGATCGCGTCCAGGCTGCCGAAGGCCAGCACCAGCGCGGTGTCGGTGCCCTGGTAGCGCAGGTGGATGTGGCGCCGCAGATCAATGGCGGCGCGCGCCACGCCCTGGCTGGCGATCTCGTCGGCCGCCGCGGCGCCGAGCTCGGCCAGTCGCGCGTCGGCCGCAGCCAGCCCGGCGGCGTCCAGCGGCAGTTCGATCGAGCCCTCGCGCATCGCAATCTGGTCGGCCAGCCCCATGCCGTAGGCGCTGAGCACACCCGCCAGCGGGTGCACGAAGACGCGCGTCATGCCCAGCGCGTCGGCCACGCCGCAGGCATGCTGACCGCCGGCGCCGCCAAAACATTGCAGCGTGTACTGGGTGACGTCGTAACCGCGCGCCACCGAGATGCGCTTGATCGCGTTGGCCATGTTCTGCACCGCGATGCGCAGAAATCCTGCGGCCAGCGACTCGGCCGTCGCCTCGCGGCCGGTGGCTTCGCGCACCTTCGCGGCCAGGGCCTCGAACTGCTGCGCCACGCCTTCGCGGTCCAGCGGTTCGTCGGCGCCGGGGCCGAACACTCTTGGGAACCAGGCCGGCTGGATGC
>JAUYAJ010000533.1 GCA_030693565.1 Rubrivivax sp. | reverse complement strand
GCGCGCCTTGCCGGCACGCCAGACGCCCAGGGTCACGGTGTCGCCTCCCTGGCGCCGCTCCAGCAGGGTCAGCATGTCGTCGAAGTCGTTGACGGGCTCGCCATCGACTTCGGTGATGACATCGCCCGCCAGCACGCTGCCGTCGGCAGCCCGGCGAAAGGCTTGCAGGCCGGCACGCGCTGCCGGGCCGTTCGGCGTCACCTGCACCAGGGCCACGCCGGCGGGCAGGCCGAGCGCCTTGCGCAGTCCCGGCGGGCCGGCAGTGACGCCGAGCGCCGGGCGCAGGAAGCGGCCGTCGCGGATCAGTCTGGGCACGATGCGGTTGACCTCGTCGACCGGGATCGCAAAACCGATGCCGGCGCTGGCGCCCGATGGGCTGTAGATCGCCGTGTTGACGCCGATCAGCCGCCCGGCCGAGTCCAGCAGCGGGCCGCCCGAGTTGCCGGGGTTGATGGCGGCGTCGGTCTGGATGACGCCGCGGATGCTGCGCTGGTTGACCGAATCGATCGCGCGGTTGAGGGCGCTGACGATGCCGGTGGTCAGCGTCTGGTCGAGCCCGAAGGGATTGCCGATCGCGTAGACGCGCTGGCCGACGACGAGGTCGCGGCTGGCGCCCATGGCCAGCGGCGGCAGCCGCGATGCCGGCAGGTCGATCTTCAGCACCGCCAGGTCGCGGTCCGGGAAGGCGCCGACCAGCGTGGCGCGGTGGGTGCTCTGGTCGGCCAGCGTCACCTGAGCGGCATTGGCGCCCTGGATGACATGGAAGTTGGTGACGATGTGGCCTTGCTCGTCCCAGACCAAGCCGGTGCCGGCGCCGCGCGGCACTTGCTGCACGTCCATCGAGAAGAAGTCGCGCACGGCAGCCAGCGTGGTGATGTGCACCACCGACGGCGAGGCTTTGCGAAAGACCTCGATGTTCGCCACCTCGTCGGCGCCCAGCGGGCCGCGCGGCGCCACCGCGCGTGGCGTGGCTGCGGCGCGGCTGTCCACCACCGACGGCAGGGCGATGAAGGCGGTGGCGGCGGCGCCCAGCATCAGTCCCATCGCCGCCAGCAGGCGCAGTGGCAGATGGGCGGCCAAGCGGGCGGCCTGGCGGGGCCAGCGGACGGCAAGATCACGAAGTGTCATGGCGGGTGTCGGCGGGTGAAGCGGACCGCCTAGTTGAGGTCTGTTGCCGGCATGTCAAGCTGGCGTGAAGCCAGCGCTCTTGCGCTTGCGTCTATGCTGGCGCCCCTCATTTCTGGAGTGCCCGGCCATGCACCTGACCATTGCCCCGCTGACCGCTGCCGACCGTGCGCCCTGGGAGGCCCTGGCAAGGGGCTACAAAAGCTTCTACAAAACGGATGTCACGGCGGCGGACATGGACCGCGCCTGGCATCGGCTGCTGGCCGAGGACGGCGTATTCGGCGTCGGTGCCAAGCTCGACGGCGAACTGCTGGGCATCGGCCATTACCTGTTCCACACCAGCGTCTGGGCGCCGACCACCTGTTACCTGCAGGACTTGTTCGTTGCCCCGGCGGCGCGTGGTCAAGGCCTGGCGCGGGCGCTGATCGGCGCCGTGGCCGACGCGGCCCGGCAGCGCCAGGCCTCGCGCTGCTACTGGCTGACGCAGGACGACAACGTCACGGCGCGCCGGCTCTACGACAAGGTGGCGCGCTTCAACGGTTTCATCCGCTACGACCTGGCGCTGGACTGATGGCCAGCGGCGGCGCCGCTCAGGAGACGATGTAAGACGCCGCCGCCGTTGCCACCAGCGTGCCTTCGCCGGTGTGCATGCGCATCTGCGTCGACGCCACCCGGCTGCCCAGCCGCGTGACTTCGGCGCTGGCAATGAAGTGCTCGCCCAGGCCTTGGCGCAGGTAGTCCACGCGCAGGTCGATGGTGCCGATGCGGCTGCAGCGCTGCAGCAGCTGCAGCGTGGTTTCGTGGCCATGCTTTTCGGCCATCTGCAGCATCAGCGCCAGGCCACCGAGCGCATCCAGCGTCGCCGAGATGACGCCGCCGTGCAAGCGGCCGGAGCTGAAGTCGCCCACCAGTTCGGGCCGCATCTGCAGCCCGAGCCGCGGCGCGTTGGCGTCGAGCGACTCGACCTTCAGACCGAGCAACTGGTTGAAAGGGATGCGGCGCTCGAACATCTCGTGCAACACCGCGTGCAGCTGGCGCTGCTCGTCGGTGCTGCGCCGGGCCGGGGCGGCCGTCATGTGGGGCAGCTGGCCAGGCCCAGCCGGGCCCGCGCTTCGGCCGGGCTGGCCACTTCGCGGCCGGCGCGGCGAGCGCAGTCGGCCAGCGCGGCGATCAACGGCCCGTTGCCGCTGGCGCGTTCGCCGCTGGGCAGGTAAAAAGTGTCTTCGAGGCCGCTGCGCAACATGCCGCCGAGCTCGGCGGTGCGCTGGTGCACCGGCCAGATTTCGGCGCGGCCGATCAAGGTGCTTTGCCACACGGCCTGCGGCGGCAGCCAGCGCGGCAGCAGCGCCAGCATGTCGGCGTCGCAAGGCATGCCGCTGGCCACGCCCATGACGAAGTTCAGTTCGGGCACGCCTTTGAACATGCCGGCTTTCAGGTACATGGCCACGCTGCGCACGATGCCGACGTCGAAACATTCGAACTCGGGGTGGATGTCGCATTCGGCCATCACGTCGAGCATGGCCTGGATCTTCTCGACCGGGTTGTCGAACACCATCGGCGGCCAGGCCCAGTCGCCGCTGTCCTTGATCTTCAGGTAGTTCAGGCTGCCGGCGTTGCAGGCCGCCGCTTCGGGGCGCACACGGCGCAGGCAGGCCAGCGGGCCGCTGATGTCGCGGCCGATGACACCGGTGGTCAGGTTGATGACGACCCCGGGGCAGGCGGCGCGGATGGCGTCGACGACGGCGGCGGCAACCTCGGGATCCCAGCTCGGCAGGTGGCCCAGGCCGGGCGCCTGGTTGCGCAGGTGCACATGCATGATGCTGGCACCGGCATTGAAGGCGTCGCGCGCCTGCGCCGCCATCTGTGCCGGCGTCACCGGCACCGGGTGTTGCTGCGGGTTGGTGAGCACGCCGGTCAGCGCGCAGGTCAGGATGGCTTTGTCGTTCATGGGGCAATCTCCAGTTCGACCAGCAGCTGGCCGGCGGCCACGCCCTCGCGCTGGCGTGCGTGCACGGCTGTGACGGTGCCGGCGGCGCCAGCGCTCAGCCACATCTCCAACTACCTCGCCTCGACGCAGACCCGCGGCTGGCCGGTGACGACGGCGTCGCCGACGGTCACCAGCACCTGGGCGACCAGACCGGCCACCGGGGCGCGCGCGCGGCCCGGGTCGCTGCCGCGGCCTGGCGTGGGGCCGGGCGCCGGTTCGCTGAAGCTGAAGACCTGGCCGTCCAGCGCCAGGTGCAGCGTGGCGCCGTCGTCGACGGCGAGCGCGCGCCGCTGCACGCCGCCCACCGTGTAGCGCAGCTCGGCGCCGTCGCGCGACAATTGCGCGCCGCCGCCGGGCACGCTGTGCTGGCGGCGCTGCTCGCCATCGCATTCGAGCGTGAGGTCGAAGCCGGCGACGCTGGCCGGCCGGCTGCCGCCGCTGCCGGCGCGCAAAGCTGCGGCCAGCGCCCAGGCTTCATCGGACGGTCGTGGTCGCTGCAGCAGCGGCTCGCCGGCCGCCGCCCATTCGTCGAGCCGGCTCGTCGTCATCTGCGCGGCCGTGAACTGCGGGTGGCGCAGCAGGTCGGCGAGGAAGCGGCCGTTGGTCTTCAGGCCGAGCAGCGGCGCGTCTTCGAGTGCTCGTGTCAGCCGGCGGATGGCGTCGGCGCGGTCGCTGCCATGGGCGACGAACTTGGCGACCATGGCGTCGTAATAAGGCGAGACCTCACCGCCTTCGACAAGGCCGTGGTCGACGCGCAGGCCGGCGCGTTCGGGCTGCCAATGGGCGATGCGGCCGGTTTGCGGCGCCCAGCCGTCGTAAGGGTCCTCGGCATAGAGCCGGGCTTCGATGGCATGGCCGCTCAAGCGCACTTGCTCCTGCGTCAGCGGCAACGGCTCGCCGGCGGCGATGCGCAGCTGCCATTCGACGAGGTCCAGGCCGGTGATGGCCTCGGTGACCGGGTGTTCGACCTGCAGCCGCGTGTTCATCTCCAGGAAGTGGTGGTGCAGCTCGGCGTCGACGATGAATTCCACCGTGCCGGCACCGCGGTAGCCCACCGCCAGTGCGGCAGCCACGGCGTCGCGCCCCATCGCGGCGCGCATCGCCGCGCTGACCACTGGTGAGGGCGATTCCTCGACCACCTTCTGGCGCCGGCGCTGCGCCGTGCAGTCGCGCTCGCCCAGATGGATGGCGTGGCCATGGGCGTCGGCGAAGACCTGGATCTCGATGTGGCGGCCGTCCTCGATCAGGCGTTCGAGCATCAGCCGGCCGTCGCCGAAGGCGCTTTGTGCTTCGCGCCGCGCGCCTGCGAGCGCAGCCGCCAGTTCGTCGAATTGGTTCACCAGCCGCATGCCGCGCCCGCCACCGCCGGCCACCGCCTTCACCAGCAAGGGCAGGCCGAGTTCCTGCGCGGCGGCGCTCAGCGCCGCATCGTTCGGGTCGTCGCCCAGAAAGCCTGGCGCGCAGGGCACGCCGGCGGCTTGCATGCGGCGTTTGGCGCCGGCTTTGTCGCCCATCGCGCGGATGGCATCTGGCGGCGGGCCGATGAAGACCAGGCCGGCATCGGCGCAGGCCTGGGCGAAGTCGGCGCGTTCGGACAGGAAGCCGTAGCCGGGGTGGACAGCGTCAGCGCCGGTGGCGCGGGCGGCGCCCAGGAGGGCCTCGATGTTCAGGTAGGACTCGGCTGCCGGCGCGGCGCCGATGGCCACCGCCTCGTCGGCCTGCTGCACATGCAGCGCGGCGGCGTCGGCGGCGCTGTAGACCGCCACCGTGCGGTAACCCAGGCGCTGGGCGCTGCGGATG
>JAUYAJ010000532.1 GCA_030693565.1 Rubrivivax sp. | reverse complement strand
GCGCGCCAGCGCCACGCGCTCGCGCTGTTCACGTTCGCTCACCCATTGCGCGGCGACGCGCTGCTCGCGCGCTGCCAGTGCCTGCGCCGCACGAACCTGCTCGGGGCTGCGGCTGTCGGCCACGGCGACGACCTGGCCGCCATCGCAAGGGCTGTCGGCGTAACGGCTGCCGTCGGCGCCGCAGCGCCAGACCGTTTGCGCCTGGACGGCCGACAAGACCGCGAGACCGAGGCTGGCGACGAGCAGGCATTTCATGGGCTGTCTCCGGTTGCGGGGGGCGGCGCTGGCGGCCGCGGCGGCTTGGGCCGGGGCGGCTGGGCGTGGATGGTCGCCAGCGCACGGTCCATCTCGCCGGCCAGCAAGGCGTCGGTGGCGGCCAGGCTGCGTTCGATGGTCTTGTCGATGGCCTCGCGCTGGTCGAGCGCGGGCTTTTTGAGCACGTAGTGAATGACTTCGGACTTGACGCCGGGGTGGCCGATGCCCAGCCGCAGGCGCCAGAAGTCGGGCGTGCCCAGCATGCTGTGGATGTCTTTCAAGCCGTTGTGGCCGGCGGCGCTGCCGCCGAACTTGAGCTTGGCCTGGCCGGGCAGCAGGTCGAGTTCGTCGTGCACGACCAGCACCTGCTGCGGCTCGATCTTGAAGAAGCGCGCCAGCGCCGCCACCGACACGCCCGAGCGGTTCATGAAGGTCATCGGCTGCAGCAGCCAGATCGGGCCGCTGTCGAGCCCAGGGCGGTTGACCCGCGCCACCCAGCCCTGGTAGCTGCGATCGGGAACCAGCCGCGTGCCCAGCTTGTCAGCCAGCGCGTCCACCCACCAAAAGCCCGCGTTGTGCCGCGTGGCCTCGTATTCAGGGCCCGGGTTGCCCAGGCCGACGAAGAGTCGAATCATGACGCCGATTATCGGCCGCAGAGGCCGGCCTGCGACCCCGCTGGTGAGGGTCTGGCGCCCATCCGAAGGGTGCCCGCGAAGTGGCGATCAGCGGGCTGTCGGGCCTGGCGCTGAGCGGCGCGGCGGATCGCTGCTCATCGTGCTGAAGCGCTGTTCTTTGGCTTGACTGGACTGGACTGGACTGCCGGCGTGGCATCCGTCGGCGTTCGCCAATGAATCACGTGGGCCGACGATCAATCGTGCGCTATGTCACAAAACCACAGCGCCTTGTTGTCGGAGTTTCTTACGCTGCATCCGCGAGAAATCTCGACGCACTCAGTAAGTCATTGAAAAATATAGAGAAAATCAAATACTCCGTGCCTGGCCCGTTAGTTGCTATCTGTTGATTGACAGCTAGTCATCGCGCATCTGAAGATTTTCAACAAAGGACCGACAAGTGATCAAAGTTACCTGTATCAATGCCAGTTTTTCTGCTAGGAAACTGCTTGGCGCCGCCGCCATCGCCATCGCCTTCGTGCCGATGACTTCCCAGGCCGCGGTGATTCTGGCCGGCAACGCGACCGGCAACATCGCCACGGCGCTGACCACACTGGGCATCAGCTTCACCAATGCGGGCTCGAGCATGCCGGGCTCCTTGGGCGCCAGCGACACCTTGATCCTGTCTTTCGACGGCGGCGGCGGTCCTTACATCAACTACACCAGCGCGTTGAATTCGGGCGCCGACATCATCGCTTTCGGCGGCTCTTGTGACGGCGCCGGTGGATTTGCCGCCTGGGTGGGTCAATACATCAACAATACCTACACCTGCTGGCATCTAGATGGCGGCGACGGCAAATGGAACAAGCTGGCCTCTAACGCTGCCACGCAGTATTTGCCCGCGTCGTTCAACCCCGCCGACAACAGTATGACGTACCACATGTTGCATCTGCTGGCGACCACCAATACGGTGATGCTGGGCAGTAATGACGAAGGCAACAACATTGCGGCGTTTCGCACTTACGCCAATGGCGGCTCGTTCAACTACCTGGCCATGGATCCGGGACCGTACGGCACCGCTGCCGACCGGAACAATTTCACCGTTCCTTACCTGCGCGGCGCCTTGCTCGCGGCGCAGAGCGGCATTGGGGGCAACGTGATTCCAGAGCCCGGTTCGCTGGCGCTGGTGGGCCTGGGCTTGTTGGCGCTGCGCGCCGGCCGCCGCAGCAAAGCCTGAGTTCGGCGCTGATCGACAAAAGGCCTCGCCAAAGCGAGGCCTTTTTTCCGGCTGCGACGCGTTCGGGGCGCCGGAAAAGACTCGGTCGGTGGCAGCTCGGCAATGAAAAAGGCCCCACGCCGTGGGGCCTTTCGTGTGATCAAGCCGGGGCAGCCCCGGCGGCGGATCACTTCTGGTTCTGCTTCTCGGTCTTCTTGGGCTTGCCCTTGCCCTTTTCCGCAGCCACCACCACCACCGGGACGATTTCTTCTTCGACCTTGGGCATGGTCACGGCGACGATCACCGGATTCTGCGTGCCATGCTTGACGGCCTTGATGCCGGCCGGCAGCTTCAGGTCGCTGGCGTGAATCGACTGGTTCTTCTCGAGGTGACCCAGGTCGATGGTGACGAACTCGGGCAGCTGCGAGGCCAGGCACTGGATCTCGAGGTCGGTGCGCACATGCGAGACCAGGCACTTGTCGGTCTTGACCGCCACCGAGTTCTCTTCATTGATGAAGTGCAGCGGCACTTTCTTGCGCAGGCGCGTGGTCTCGTCGACGCGCTGGAAGTCGATGTGCTGGACCAGCGGCTTGTAGGCGTGCATCTGGAAGTCACGCAGCAAGACCTTCTCGACCTTGCCACCGATGTCCATCTCGAGGATTGACGAGTGGAAGGCTTCCTTCTTCAGCGCGAAGAAGAGGGCGTTGTGATCGAGTTCGATCATCGCCGGGGTGCCAGCGCCGTAG
>JAUYAJ010000530.1 GCA_030693565.1 Rubrivivax sp. | reverse complement strand
GCCCAGCGAGGTGGCGCGCTTCCACAGCTGAACGCGGGCGGCGGTGGCAACAGCCGCCGCCTCGCCGGCGCGCACCCGGATCGACAACATGCCGCCGAAGCCACCTTGCATCTGCCGCGCCGCCACCGCATGACCGGGCGCGCCGGCCAGGCCGGGGTAGAGCACTTCGCTGACCAGCGCATGGCCGTTGAAATGCTCGGCAATGCGCTGCGCAGACGCCGACGCTGCGCGCACGCGCAGGAACAGCGTGCGCATGCCGCGCAGCAACAGCCAGGATTCGAACGAGCCCAGGGTGCCGCCGAGCTGGGCGCGCAGCTTGCGCAGGCGCTGCCAGAACTCGCCGTCATCGCGCGTCACCAGCACGCCGGCGATGAGGTCGGAGTGGCCGTTGAGGTACTTGGTGGCGGCGTGCATGACGATGTCGGCGCCCAGCGTCAGCGGCCGCGTCAGCACCGGCGTGGCGACAGTGGAGTCGACCGCCAGCAAGGCGCCGGCGGCGTGGGCGATGCGCGCCGTGGCTTCGATGTCGGTGACGGTCCACAGCGGGTTGGCCGGGGTCTCGATCCACACCAGGCGGGTCTTGCCGGGGCGGATGGCGGCCTGCACGGCGGCCGGGTCGGTCATCTCGACCAGTTCGACGTCCAGTCCCCAGTCGGTGGCAAAGCCCAGCAGCCAGTTGCGCAGCGACCAGTACATGACCTTGGGCGCCAGCACATGGTCGCCCGGCGCCAGCGCCTGGAACACGGCGGTGGCCGCCGCCATGCCCGATGCGAACAGCATCGCCTGCGTGCCTTCTTCCAGGCGCGCGATCACCGCCTCGGCCTGGTCGAACGCCGGATTGTCGGCGCGGGCGTAGACGCGCCCCGTGCGGTACTGGTTGTCGGGGTCGCGCAGATAGGTCGACGAGACGTGGATCGGCGGCGAGATCGCGCGCGTGGCTTCGTCGATCCAGCCCAGGGCCTGGGCGGCGATGCTTTCGGGGCGGCTGTTTTTCGGGTCCATGAGGTGCGGCAGCGAAGGAACTGGAAGAGGCCGATGATGCCGGATCGGCGGCGTTCGCTCCCGCGCCAGCGGGCGAAACGACCGAAGGGCCGTTGTCGGAAAGCTTTACATCGGTACGAGTTTTGGCCGGCGGGCGGCCCGCTCGCGGCGCATGCGTTGGCACGAATACCTTACGAAACAAGGACTTGGACGGAGTGGCGAGCCATAGGCCTGAAAATTGCTTGTAGAAGTGAGGATAGCCATTTTCAATGGAGCACACCTTGACATCACGAATTCCCAAGATCTTTGGCTCTGCCGTACTCGCCCTTGGCGTCACCCTGGGCAGCGTGGCGCCGAGTCAGGCGGCGGTGATGGTGCTCAGTTATGACCCGGTCTACGGGTCGCCGTTCTCCAACTTGGCATGGCGCGTGACGTCTCGACTGCATGTCAACGACGGCTGCACGTTGGCGAGCAATCAGCCGATCTATGCCAAGCCGGCGGAATGCGGCCATGCGCAGATCCGCGATACGCGCCTGTACTTTTACGACAAGAACGACTTGCTTCAGACGGCCGTCGAGACGTTCTTCATCGGCACGTACGTGGCCGACGAACCGCCCCCGGTTGAGACGATCATCGAAGAGACGCAGCAGTTGTTCGAACTGGCCGTCAGTCCAGCGGGCGTGACGGGATTTCAGACGACGTTCTCGATTCGAAGACAGTCGACTTCGCCGCTCGGGAAGTTCGACGTCGGCGGCCAGCAAGCCTGGTTCTCGTTGAGTCTGAGCTTCGGCGGTGCCGAACTGGTGCACTTCAACACCGAAGGCCAGTCCCTGTCATCGGCCTGGGCTGCCGGTCAGCGGTCAGACCCTCAGAGTCCAATGCTGATCGAGCGCACCTGGTTCGAGACCGATGCGCTCTACGCGGCTTCATTGCTGCCGCCCCAGCGTGTTCCCGAACCCGGTTCCGCCGCCCTGGTGCTGGCCGCGCTGGCCGCGGCCGGCTGGGCGCGCCGCCGGCGCGCCTGAGGCCAGTCCGCCGG
>JAUYAJ010000528.1 GCA_030693565.1 Rubrivivax sp. | reverse complement strand
TAGCGCACATCGATCTGACGCTGGTCAACAATGCCTTCCAGTTGCGCCAGGTGCTGGAACGCGAAGCGGCGGTGCGCTTTGCCGCCAGCGTCAGCGACGGCGCGCTGGCGGCCATCGAGCTGGCGCTGGCGGCGATCGCGCAGGATGGGCGGGCGCGCTGCGTGGATGTGGCCGCGGCCTCGCTGGCGGCCGAAGGTTTCATCGCCGAAGTCCAGGCCCGGCTGAGTGCCGCCCCCGAGGCTGCGGCGCGGCTCTGGCTGGAGGTTGCCGAAGGGCCGTTGGCGGCGCTGACGCCGCAGCTGCGGCTGGCGGCCCAGGCCTGGCGTGCTTGCGGCGCGCGCGTCGGCATCGAGCATGCGGGCCAGAGCCTGCAGGCTTTGTCGCAGGGCGGTCCGGTCGGCCTGGACTACGTCAAGATCGACGCCCGCTTCGTGCGCGGCGCCGCCGCCGACGCCGCCGTGCACGAGTACGCGCGCGGCCTGGTGACGCTGGTGCATGGCATGGGGCTGCGCGTCATCGCCGAAGGCATCGACGACGGCGCTGACCTGGCCGTGTTGTGGGCGACCGGTTTCGACGGCGCCACCGGTCCCGCGGTGCGCGCCGCTGGTGGCGCTTAGGCGATGTCCGCCGTGTGCAGGCCGAACTGGCCGCGCCGGCGGTCGTCGAAGTAGCGCTGCAGGGTTTCGCGCACGGTGCGAAAGGCGATCTGCTCCCAGGGGATCGCCGCTTCGCTGAACAGCTGGGCCTCGATCGTTTCCGGGCCGGGCGCGAACACCGTGTCGCTGAGCTGGGCCAGGTAGAACAGGTGCAGCTGGCCGGCGCGCACGACGTTGAGCACGGTGAACAAGGCGCCGAGCTCGAACTGGGCGCCGGCTTCCTCGACGGTCTCGCGCGCAGCGCCCTCGGCCGTGCTCTCGCCCAGCTCCATGTAGCCCGCCGGCAGCGTCCAGAAGCCGTGGCGGGGCTCGATGTTGCGTCGGCACAGCAAGACCTGGTCGCGCCAGATCGGCACCGTGCCGACGACGTTGAGCGGGTTCTCGTAGTGGATCTCGTGGCAGGCGGAGCAGACCGCGCGCTCCCGGTTGTCGTCGGCCGGGACGCGGTATTGCGTCGGGCTGCCGCAAGCGCGGCAATGGGCGATGCGGCGGGGCTGAAACATGGCGCCAGTGTAGCGGCCGAGTTCACATGGCATCATCGGCTGCAGCCTGAAGGGCGGTGCTTGGTGGCCGGCTGGAAGGCAGAACCGGGCCGCAGGAGAAACAGACCATGGAGCTCTACAACTACCACCGTTCGTCGGCCTCGTACCGCGTGCGCATCGCATTGGCACTGAAGGGGCTGGACTACGACTACAAGGCCGTGCATCTGGCCAACAACGAGCAGTTCCAGGAGTCGTACGCCGCGGTGTCGGCGTCGCGCCTGGTGCCCTTGCTGCGCGATGGCGACCGCACGCTGACGCAGTCGATGGCGATCCTGGAGTACCTGGAAGAGACCTACCGCGACCCGCCGCTGCTGCCCGCCGACGCCGTCGGCCGTGCCCGCGTGCGTGCGCTGGCGCTGGACATCGCCTGCGAGATCCATCCGCTCAACAACTTGCGCGTGCTGCGCTATCTGGTGCGCGACCTCAAGCTCAGCGAAGACGACAAGAACCGCTGGTACCGCCACTGGGTCGAGACCGGGCTGGAAGTCGTCGAACGCCAGCTCCAAGCCCAGCCGTCGCTGTACTGCCATGGCCAGACGCCGACGCTGGCCGACTGCGTGCTGGTGCCCCAGGTCTTCAACGCCCGGCGTTTCGATTGCCGGGTCGACCATGTGCCCAACGTGATGCGCGTCTTCGACGCCTGCATGAAGCTCGACGCCTTCGAACTGACGCGGCCCGAGTCCTGCCCCGACGCGGTCGGATGAGCTTGCCGGGACTGCGGCCCGACTGGCCGGCGCCGCCCGCCGTGGCCGCGTTCATGAGCACCCGGCTGGGCGGCGTCAGCGCCGCGCCCTGGGACAGCCTGAACGTCGGCATGGCCGTCGGTGACGACGCGCTGGCGGTGGCCGAGAACCGGCGCCGACTCGCCGAGCAACTGGGCGTGCCGCCAGTCTGGTTGCGCCAGGTTCACGGCACCCGGGTCGTGCGCGTCGGGGCTGCCGACCTCGACTGCCCGGCGCCCATGGCCGACGCCGCCTGGACCGACGAAGTCGGCGTGGCCTGCACCGTGCAGGTGGCCGACTGCCTGCCACTGCTGCTGGCGCGCGCCGACGGCCTGGCCGTGGCTGCCGTTCATGCCGGCTGGCGCAGCTTGGCGGGGGGCATCGTGGCGGCGACGCTGGACGCCTTGTGCGCGGGCAGCGGCGGTGGAAGTCGGCGCGCCGAGGTTCTGGCCTGGCTCGGGCCCTGCATCGGGCCGCGCCAGTTCGAAGTCGGCGCCGACGTGCTGGCAGCCTTCGGCGCCGACCCGGCGCAGCCCGATGCGCAGCGCTTCAATCCGCGGCCGCGGGCCGATGGCTCAGCGCGTTGGCTGGCCAACCTGGCCCAGTTGACGCGCGACAGCCTGCAGGCCGCGGGCGTCGAGTGCATCACCGGCGCCGGGGAATGCACTGTCGAAGACGCGTCAAGGTTTTTTTCCTACCGGCGCGACGGGGTCAGCGGGCGCATGGTCGTCGCCGTCTGGCGCCGCCCCTGAGGCCTGGGCTTGGAGCGCCGCCGCGCGCTGGCGCGCCTGGCGGCGCCGCGGCGTCGCCATCACGTAAAGCACGATCGACAAAGGCAGCACGCCATAGAGCAGCAAGGTGAAAAAGGCGCCGAGTACGCTGCCTTGCGGTGACATGGCTTCGGCCAGAGCCATCATCAGCACGACATACATCCAGGCGATGGCAACGATGAGCATATTGAATCGTGGTGTAGAATTTCACCAAATGAAACAGTGAGTCATCCGGCGGTAAGGGGCGTAGCCTACAACCTGAGCCCGATACGCGATGATCACAGCGGCCACTGACAGCGCCGCCCGCGAGGAGCCGAACGTGAAGAACAAGCCAAAACCCCAACCGTCCGCCGCACCCGCCAGTGACACCGGCGGCGATGCCATCGGCGACTTCTGGCGTTCGATGTCGGGGCTGAGCCTGCCGATGCAGGCGGTGACGGCCTTGCAGGGCGAGTACCTCCAGCAGGCCACCGAGGTCTGGAACCGTTCGCTGCAGCAGTTGAAAGGCGCGGCCGACCCGGCGCCAATCGGCGACCGCCGCTTCGCCAGCCCGGAATGGCTGCAGAACCCGGCCTCGGCCCATGCCGCGCGCATGTACCTGCTGAACTCGCGCGCGCTGATGCAGATGGCCGACGCGGTTCAGGGCGACGACAAGACCAAGGCGCGCATCCGCTTTGCCGTCCAGCAGTGGATCGACGCGTCGGCGCCGAGCAACTTCCTGGCCTTCAACCCGGAAGCGCAGAAGAAGGCCCTCGACACCCAGGGCGAGAGCCTGGCCACCGGCATGCAGCAACTGGTGCAGGACCTGCAAAAAGGCCATGTGTCGCAGACCGACGAGAGCGTCTTTGAGGTCGGCCGCAACGTCGCCACCAGCGAAGGCTCGGTGGTGTTCGAGAACGAACTCTTCCAGCTCATCGAATACAAGCCGCTGACGGCCACCGTGCATGCGCGGCCGATGCTGTTCGTGCCGCCGTGCATCAACAAGTACTACATCCTCGACCTGCAGCCCGAGAACTCGCTGATCCGCTACACCGTGGCCCAAGGGCACCGCACCTTCGTCGTCAGCTGGCGCAACCCCGACGAGTCGCTGGCCGCCACGACCTGGGACGACTACATCGAAGACGGCGCCATCCGCGCCATCCGCAGCGTCCAGGCCATCAGCGGCGCCGACAGCTTCAACATGCTGGGATTTTGTGTTGGCGGCACCATCCTGAGCACCGCGCTGGCGGTGCTGGCAGCGCGGGGCGAGCAGCCGGCGCAGTCGCTGACGCTGCTGACCACCTTGCTCGACTTCGCCGACACCGGCATCCTCGACATCTTCATCGACGAGAGCTCGGTTCAGCTGCGCGAATCGACACTCGGCGCCCAGGCTGCGGGCGGACCCAAGCTGCTCAAGGGCCAGGAACTGGCCACCACCTTCAGTTTTCTGCGTCCCAACGACCTGGTCTGGAACTACGTCGTCGGCAACTACCTCAAGGGCGAGGCGCCGCCGCCGTTCGACCTGCTGTACTGGAACGGCGACTCGACCAATCTGCCCGGGCCGATGTACAGCTGGTATCTGCGCCACCTGTACCTGCAGAACGAGCTCAAGCAGCCGGGCGCGCTGACGGTCTGCGGCGAAGCCGTCGATCTCGGCACGATCAAGGCGCCGGTGTTCATCTACGGCTCGCGCGAGGATCACATCGTGCCCTGGCAAGCCGCTTATGCGTCGACGCGCCTGCTCAAAGGCAAGAAGACCTTTGTGCTCGGCGCCTCGGGCCACATCGCCGGCGTCATCAACCCGCCGGCCAAAGGCAAGCGCAGCCACTGGACCGGCAGCACGCTGCCGGCCACGGCCGCGGCCTGGTTCGACACCGCGACCGAACACCCGGGCAGCTGGTGGACCGGCTGGACCGACTGGCTGGCGCCGCATGGCGGCAAGCAGGTCGCTGCGCCGAAGAAGCCGGGCAGCGCAGCCTTCAAGCCCATCGAGCCGGCCCCGGGCCGCTATGTTCAAGTCAAGGCCTGACCGGCCCCGACCCTTCACTCGCAACTTCAGGAGATCGCCATGACCGACATCGTCATCGTTGCAGCCGCCCGCACCGCCGTGGGCAAGTTCGGCGGCACGCTCGCCAAGACCCCGGCCACCGAACTCGGCGCCAGCGTCGTCAAGGCCTTGCTCGAACGCGCCCGCCTGCAGGGCGATCAGATCGGCGAGCTCATCTTCGGCCAGGTGCTGGCTGCCGGTGTCGGCCAGAACCCGGCGCGCCAGGCAGCGATCCTGGCGGGCTTGCCGCACGGCGTGCCGGCGATGACCATCAACAAGGTCTGCGGCTCGGGGTTGAAGGCGGTGATGCTGGCCGCCCAGGCCATTCGTGACGGCGACAGCGAGATCGTCATCGCCGGCGGCCAGGAGAACATGAGCCTGTCGCCGCACGTGCTCAACGGCTCGCGCGACGGCCAGCGCATGGGCGACTGGAAGATGGTCGACACCATGATCGTCGACGGCCTGTGGGACGTCTACAACCAGTACCACATGGGTGTGACCGCCGAGAACGTCGCCAAACAATACGGCATCACGCGCGAGGCCCAGGATGCCCTGGCGCTGGCCAGCCAGCAAAAAGCCGCCGCGGCGCAGGAAGCC
Source organism: Rubrivivax sp. (assembly GCA_030693565.1). Lineage (GTDB taxonomy): Bacteria > Pseudomonadota > Gammaproteobacteria > Burkholderiales > Burkholderiaceae_C > Rubrivivax. Next base: position 8,129 of record JAUYAJ010000528.1, on the reverse strand, counting down.
GGGCGCTTCAAGGACGAGATCGTACCGGTGACGATTCCGCAGCGCAAAGGCGACCCGGTGGTGTTTTCCGCCGACGAATTCATCAACAAGAAGACCAGCGCCGACGCGCTGGCTGGGTTGCGTCCGGCTTTCGACAAAGCCGGCAGCGTGACCGCGGGCAATGCCTCGGGCCTGAACGACGGCGCCGCCGGTGTCGTGGTGATGTCGGCCAAGAAGGCGGCAGCGCTGGGGTTGACGCCGCTGGCGCGCATCGCCAGTTATGCCTCGGCCGGACTCGACCCCAAGCTGATGGGCATGGGTCCGGTGCCGGCCGCGCGCAAGGCGCTTGAGCGCGCCGGCTGGAAGGCCGCTGACCTCGACCTGCTGGAGATCAACGAAGCTTTCGCGGCCCAAGCTTGCGCCGTTCATCAGGAGATGGGCTGGGACACCAGCAAGGTCAACGTCAACGGCGGCGCGATCGCCATCGGCCACCCGATCGGCGCCTCCGGCTGCCGCATCCTGGTGACCTTGCTGCACGAGATGGTGCGGCGCGACGCCAAGAAGGGCATTGCCTCGCTGTGCATCGGCGGCGGCATGGGCGTGGCGTTGACGGTCGAGCGATGAAGCGCAGACCCTGGGCGAACCCGGTTGACCGCACCGCGGCGGCGCGACACCCTAGTAGTCCGTTTCACCAAAACCACTACATGAAACCGCGTCTTTTTCCGCCATGCGTCGTTGCATCCCCTTGCCGCACTGCCAGTGCGGCTGCGGGTCTGCACCTAGCCTGGCGAAAAAATCCATCGGTTTCATTTCGTCATGCCTTTGGTGAAACGGGCTACTAGACAGATGAATCAACTGAACTGAAGGAGCACAGAATGGCAAAGAAAGTGGCTTACGTGACGGGCGGCATGGGTGGCATCGGCACCGCAATCTGCCAGCGCCTGGCCAAAGAAGGCTGCAACGTCATTGCCGGCTGCGGCCCCAGCCGGGACTGGCAGAAGTGGCTCGACGAGCAAAAGGCGCTGGGCTATGCGTTCCACGCCTCGGTGGGCAACGTTGCCGACTGGGAATCCACCGTGCAGGCCTTCACCAAGGCGCGCGACGAGGTCGGCGCCATCGACGTGCTGGTCAACAACGCCGGCATCACGCGTGACCGCATGTTCCTGAAGATGTCGCCCGAAGACTGGCACGCCGTCATCGACACCAACCTGAACAGCATGTTCAACGTCACCAAACAGGTGGTGCCGGGCATGGTCGAGAAGGGCTGGGGCCGCATCATCCAGATCAGTTCGGTGAACGGCGAGAAAGGCCAGGCCGGCCAGACCAACTACTCGGCGGCCAAGGCAGGCATGCACGGCTTCACGATGGCACTGGCGCAGGAGATGGCGGCCAAAGGCGTGACGGTGAACACCGTCAGCCCGGGCTACATCGGCACTGACATGGTGCGCGCGATCAAGCCCGAGATCCTGGAGAAGATCGTCGCCACCATCCCCGTCAAGCGCCTGGGCACGCCCGAAGAGATCGGCTCTGTGGTCGCGTGGCTGGCCGGCGAGGATTCGGGTTTCACCACCGGCGCCGACTTCAGCTGCAACGGCGGCCTGCACATGGGCTGATGGCGAGCCCGCCGTGCACGCTCTGTGGCCCGTTGCCGGCATCGGCACCGGGCCACAATTGCGATCAGCTGCCGGCGATGAAGTACTTGATGATGCCTTTGGCGGCAAATCCGAGCAGGCCAAAGCCCAGCGCCAGGAAGAGCACGAAGGTGCCGAAGCGGCCGGCTTTGGACTCGCGCGCGAGCTGGAAGATGATGAAGCCCATGTAGAGCATGAAGGCGCTGACGCCAAAGGTCAGCCCGAACTGGGCAATCTGCTCTTCGCTATAGCCCCACATCGGGCGCCTGTCAGCCTGCCTCGGGCAGTGCCGAGGCGTCGACCAGGTCGCGGTAGGCGTGCCAGCTGGCGTGGGCCAGCCAAGGCACGACGACGATCAGGCCGACCAGTGCGGCGGCCATGCCCAGCAGCGTCAGGCCGATCAGCAGCGCGGCCCACAGCGCCAGCGGCGCTGGATGCGCAAGCACCACGCGCCAGCTGGTCAGCACGGCGGTGAGCACGCCGACCTGACGGTCCAGCAGCAGCGGAATCGCCACCACGCTGGAGGCAAAGACCGGCGCGGCCAGCACACCGCCCAGCGCCAGCCAGGTCTCGAACAGCAGCGAGTCGGTGTCGAGCACGACGATGCGCAGGAAGTCCTGCGGGTTGCGCACCGGTGCCGGTGCGAAACCGGTGATCAGCGACGCCGAGGTCAGCACCCAGCCGGTGCCCGCCAACGCCAGCAAGAGGCCGAATACGACCAGCCGGCGGTCGCGCGGCCACCAGGCGCGCAGCGCAGTGGCCAGGCCAGCGGCTTCGCCGCGTTCGTGGGCGCGGCTGATGGCGTAAAGGCCGGTGACGACGATGGGCGCCACCAGCAGAAAGCCGCTGAAGGCACCGGCCAGCAGCCAGAACTGCTGGCGCGCCAGCCACAACAAGGTGGCGGCGAACAAGGCGACAACCAAGCCGTGCAACAGCCCCGGGAGCGGCCGCCGGCGCAGGTCGTCGGCGCCACGCGCCAACCAGCGCAGCGGCTGCAGCGTGCTGACGCGGCGCAGGTGGAAGCTGCGCGAGGCTTCGACGGCATCGGTGCGGCGCAGCATCTCAGGCCTCGGCCGGCAGCGGGTTGAGCTGTGGCGACGCTGGCGCTGCCAGCGCCTCGACCACGGCGGCCGCGCGCGCCATGTCGGCGTCGCCGCCGTCGTTCAAAGCGACGATGTCGGCCGCCGCCAGCTGCGGGTAGCTGCGCTGCATCGAACGTTCGTAGAGCGGGTCGTAATGCTCATGCATCAGCGCGGCGAAGACCTCGGCCCAGCGGTCAGCCCGGGCCAGCGCCTGCCAGGTCGCCACCAAGGCGTGGCCGCGCAGTTCCACCAGACCTTCAAGCAACTGGCAAAAGCGCTCGGCCTCGCCAGCGAAAAAGCCGTATTCCTGCAGCAGCAATTGCACCCGGGCGGCGTCGTCCAGTTGCACGCGCAGGCAGCGGCCGCTGGCGCGCATGCGTTGCAGCAAGGCTTCGGGCACGCGCAGCGCGCCGATGCGCGCGCTCTCGCTTTCGACGAACACCGGGCGCGCCGGGTCGAAGCGCTGCAACCGCTCCCACAGCAAGGTGTCGAAGCGTTTTTGGGTGGGCTGCGGCTGGCCCGGAACGGCGCCGAGGATGGAGCCGCGGTGGCAGGCCAGGCCTTCGAGGTCGAGCACTTGCGCGCCGCGCGCCGCCAGCGCCTGCAGCAAGCGTGTCTTGCCGCTGCCGGTGCGCCCGCACAGCACGCTGAAACCCAGGCCGGTGGGCAGGCTTTCGAGCTCGCCGCGGACGACGGCGCGAAAGCCTTTGTAGCCGCCGCCGAGCTGGGTGGTGCGAAAGCCGATCTGGCTCAAGAACCAGGCCAGGCTGCCCGAGCGCTGGCCGCCGCGCCAGCAGTAGACCAGCGGCCGCCATTCGCGCGGCTTGTCGGCCATCCAGCGGTCCAGGTGGTCGGCGATGCGGCGCGCGGCCAGCGCCGCGCCGAGCTTGCGCGCGGCCAGCGCCGAGTCCTGCACGTACAAGGTGCCGACGATGCGGCGCTCGTCGTCGTCGAGTACCGGCCAGTTGACGGCGCCGGGCAAGTGGTCCTCAGCGAACTCGGCCGGCGAGCGGGCGTCGATGACGGCGTCGAACTGCGCCAGCGCAGCTGTCGCTTCGGCCGCCGGTTGCACCACCGGGTTCATGGCGCAGCCGCTGGCGCCAGCGCGTCCAGCACTTCACTCTCGATGCGCAATTGCATCTTCGACTGCTGCAGCGCGGCGCCGTCGACGAGGAAGGTGTCCTCGACACGTTCGCCCAGCGTCGTCACCTTGGCCAACTGCAGGTTGATCTGGTGGCGCGCCAGCACCCGGGCCACCGCATAAAGCAGGCCGGAGCGGTCGCTGGCCGTCACCGTGAGCAGCCAGCGCTGGGCGCGCTCGTCGGGGTTCAGCGACACCCGGGGTGTGACCGGGAACGAGCGCACGCGGCGTGAGACGCGGCCGCGGCTGGGCTCGGGCAACTCGCCCTGGGCCACCAGAGCCAGCGCCAGCTGGGTTTCGACCAGCGAGATCAGGTCGCGGTACATCGGGTTGCCGGCGGCGCCGCCCGAGGCCAGCTGGGCGCTGGTGACCTGGAAGGTGTCGAGCGCGTAGCCGCTGCGGGTGGTGTGGACCTTGGCGTCCTGGATGCTGAAGCCGCCGCCGTCGAAGTAGCCGCAGATGCGGGCGAAGAGGTCGGGGCGGTCGGGCGCGTAGACCAGCACTTGCAGGCCTTCGCCCACCGACGACAGGCGCGCACGCACCACCGGCACGGCGGTGACGATGTGACGCCACAGCGCTCGCGCATGCCAGGCGATGTTGGCGGCGTCGTGGCGGGCGAAGTAGCTGATCTCCAGCGTCTGCCACAGCGGCAGCTCGGTGCCGGGCAGGGCGGTGTGCAAGGCCATGATCTGCCGTGCTTCCTGCTTGCGGGTCTCGATCTCGGCCATCAAGTTGGGCTTGGCACCGCCCAGCGCGCGCAGCGTCAGCCGGTACAGGTCTTCCAGCAGCTTGGCCTTCCAGGCGTTCCAAACCTTGGGGCTGGTGCCGCGGATGTCGGCCACCGTCAGCAGGTAGAGCGCGGTCAGCTGGCGCTCGTTGCCGACCAGGCGAACGAAGGCGCTGATCACCTCGATGTCGCTGAGGTCTTCCTTCTGCGCCACCCGGCTCATCGTCAGGTGGTGGCGGACCAGGAACTCGATCAGCTGCGAGTCTTCGCGCGGCAGCGCGTGGTCGCGGCAAAAGCGCCGCACCTCGGCAGCGCCGAGCTCGCTGTGGTCGCCGCCGCGGCCTTTGGCGACGTCGTGGAAGATCGCCGCCACATAAAGCAGTTCCGGCCTGTCCCAGTGGCTCGCCAGCTGCGAGCAGAACGGGTATTCGTGCGCATGCTCGGGAATGAAAAAGCGGCGCACGTTGCGCAGCACCATCAAGATGTGCTGGTCGACCGTGTAGGCGTGGAAAAGGTCGTGCTGCATGCGCCCGACGATGCGCCGGAACACCCACAGGTAGCGGCCCAGCACCGAGGTCTGGTTCATCAGCCTGAACGCGTGGGTCAAGCCCTTGGGCTGGGTCAGGATCTCCATGAACAGCGCGCGGTTGACCGGGTCACGGCGAAAGCCCGCCCCCATCTGCTTGCGCGCGTTGTAGAGCGCGCGCAAGGTCCGCGACGACAGGCCTTGCAGGCCGGGTGACTGCTGGAACACCAGGAAGGTCTGCAAGATGGTGTGCGGGTCGTCGACGTAGAGGTCGTCGCGCACCACTTCGAGCATGCCGCCGCGGTCGAAGAAGTGCGCGTTGATCGGCCGCATCGGCGCCGCTTCCGAGCCGTTGACGCGCTCCTCGATGTTCATCATCAGGATCTGGTTCAGCTGCGTCACCGCCTTGGCCGCCCAGTAGTAGCGGTGCATCAAGACCTCGGAGCTGCGCTGGCTTTGCAGCGTCTTGTAGCCAAAGCTCTCGGCCACAGCGGTCTGCAGGTCGAACACCAGCCGGTCTTCGCGCCGCCCCGCCACCATGTGCAGGCGGGCGCGAATGAGGCGCAGCGTGCCTTCGTGGCGCTGCAGCTGGCTGACTTCGAAGGCCGTCACCAGGCCGCCGGCGGCCAGTTCGGTCCAGGTGCGGCCCAGGCCGGCGGCACGCGCCACCCAGACCACCACCTGCAGGTCGCGCAGGCCGCCCGGGCTTTCCTTGCAGTTGGGCTCGAGCGAGTAGGGCGTACCTTCGTACTTCACATGGCGCTGGCGCATCTCGAGCGTCTTGGCGCGCAGAAAGGCCTTGGGGTCGATCGTGCGGGCGATGGCTTCGCGAAAACCGTGGAACAGCCGCCGCGAGCCGCAGATCAGCCGCGCTTCGAGCTGTGCCGTCATCACGGTGACGTCGCGCTGCCCTTCCTCGATGCATTCGCCGACGCTGCGCACCGAGGCGCCGATCTCCAGACCGATGTCCCAGCAGGCGGTGATGAAGCCTTCGATCGAGGCCCGCAGCGCCTCGCCGGGCGGGCCCGCCAGCGCCAGCTCGCTGCCACCGCTGCCAGGCGCCGCCGACGCCGGCAGCAGCACCAGCACGTCGACGTCGGAATAGGGGTAGAGCTCGCCGCGGCCATAACCGCCGACGGCGACCAAGGTGGCGCCGGGCGGCATCGCCGCATGGGCCCAGAGGTCGGCCAGCGTGGTGTCGACATGGCGCGTCAGCGCCTTGATCAGCTGGGTGGCGGCGGTGACCGTCGGCCGCGCCTGGCGAAAGCGTTCGATCAGCGCCGTCTTGCCGTCACGGAAATGCGCCCGCAGCGACGCCACCTTGCCGGGCGCGGTGGCGGCGGCCAGGCGGGCGGACATTCAGGGCGTGGCGCCGACCGGGCTGGCCGGCGCAGCTGCCGCGCTCACGAACGCCGGCAGTTCCGGGCTGCCGGCTGACAGCGTTAGCACTTCGTAGCCGGTTTCGGTGACCAGCACCGTGTGCTCCCACTGCGCCGACAGCGAGCGGTCCTTGGTGATGATGGTCCAGCCGTCATAGGGCCGGTTGCCGCGCCGGTCCTCGCGGATCTCGCGGCGGCCGGCGTTGATCATCGGTTCGATGGTGAAGATCATGCCCGGCACCATTTCTTCGAGCGTGCCGGCGCGGCCGTAATGCAGCACCTGCGGCTCTTCATGGAAGCGCTTGCCCACGCCATGGCCGCAGAACTCGCGCACCACCGTGAAGCCGGCATGCTCGGCGAAAGTCTGGATGGCGTGGCCGATGTCGCCCAGGCGGCCCCCGGGGCGCACCTTGACGATGCCCTTCCACATCGCCTCGAAGGTGACGGCGCACAGTCGGCGGGCGGCAATCGAGCCCTCGCCGACGACGTACATGCGGCTGTTGTCGCCATGCCAGCCGTCCTTGATGACGGTGACGTCGATGTTGACGATGTCACCGTTCTTCAGCGGCCGCTCGTCGGGGATGCCGTGGCAGACGACGTCGTTGAGCGACGTGCACAGCGACGCCGGATAAGCCGGGTAGCCGGGCGGCTGATAGCCCAGCGTGGCGGGGATGCCACCTTGCACCCGGACCATGTGCTCGTGGGCGAGGCGGTCAATCTCCATCGTCGTCACGCCGGCCTTGACATGCGGGGTCAGCATGTCCAGCACCTCGGAAGCCAGCCGTCCGGCCAGTCGCATGCCGTCGATCTCGGCGCCTGTCTTGATCGGTATCGTCATGTCAGGGATTATCCCACCGAGCCCATAAAATGGCAGTCTTCACGCGGCGGGCCGAGCAGCCGGCCGCGATCCTGACCGCCACGCCGCACTCTCCGGGACCGCATGTCCGCCACCACCTCGCACCTGACTTGTTTCGAAGGCGGCAACGCCCTTTCGCCCTTCCGCGCCCAGGCCTTGCTGGCGCGGCTGCAGGCCCGCTGGCCGCGCATCGCCGCTGTCAGCGCCCAGCATGTGCACTGGGTCGCCGCCGACGCGCCGCTGGACGGCAGCACCCATGAGCGTGTGCAGGCGCTGCTCGACGTCGGCGACGCCGCCGTCGACACCGGCGGCGCGGCCGCCCTGGTGGTCGTGATGCCGCGGCTGGGCACGCTCTCGCCCTGGGCCAGCAAAGCCACCGACATCGCCCACAACTGCGGCCTGGCCTTGCGCCGGGTCGAGCGCGTGACCGAGTACCGGCTGGCGGTGAAGAGCGGCCTGCTCGGCGCTGGCAAGCCGCTGACGGCGCAGGAATGCGCCGAGGCGGCATTGCTGCTGCACGACCGCATGACCGAAAGCGTGGCCTTCGAGCGCGCCGCGGCGGCGCACCTGTTCGACACCCGGCCGGCGCAGCCGCTGGCCCATGTCGACGTGCTGGCCGACGGCCGCGCGGCGCTGCTGAGCGCCAACCAGACCTTTGGCCTGGCGCTCAGCGACGACGAGATCGACTACCTGGTCGACGCCTTCACGAAGCTCGGCCGCAACCCCAGCGACGTCGAGCTGATGATGTTCGCCCAGGCCAACAGCGAACATTGCCGGCACAAGATCTTCAACGCCGACTTCACGATCG
>JAUYAJ010000518.1 GCA_030693565.1 Rubrivivax sp. | reverse complement strand
ACGCCTTCGGCGCGCGCCAGCCGCACGGCGTCGATGCCGCGTTCGTGCACGCTGCGCAGCTTGTCAAGCATCACCGGCGCCCAGCCCAGCTTGACACCTTCGTCGGCCAGCGCGGCATAGGTCGACAGCGTGGGCACGAGGAAGGCGCCGTGCGACTTCATCACGCGCACCGTGGCTTCGTCGATCAGGTTGCCATGTTCGATCGAGCGCACGCCGGCCTGCACGGCGCGCGTCACCGCGCGCGGTGAATAGGCGTGCGCCATCACGTAGAGGTTGGCAGCCTCGGCTTCTTCGCAGGCCGCACGCAGTTCTTCGAGCGAGAACTGGGTGCCGTCGATCGGGTCGGTCGGGCTGGAGACGCCGCCACCGGCCATGATCTTGATCTGGTTGGCACCGTTGCGCACCTGCTCACGCACCGCGCGCCGCACTTCGCCGACGCCGTCGGCGATGGCGCCGATCAGGCCCAGGCCGGCGCAGCTGCAGAACATGGTCGTCGAGCGCACGCCTTTGGGCCGCATGTCGGCGTGGCCGCCGGTTTGTGAGATCGGAAACCCGGCGATGAACAGCCGCGGCCCTTCGAACAGGCCGCGCTCCACGGCCTCTTGCAGGCCGAAGTCGGCGCCGGCGGCGTCACGCACGCTGGTGAAGCCGCGCATCAGCATGCCGCGCATGATCTGGCTGCTCTGCGCCGTCAGCAGCGACGGCGGCTGGAAGGCCAGGCCGATCAAGTCGTGCGAGGCCGCCACCACGTGCACATGGGCGTCGATCAGCCCGGGCAGCAAGCTGAGCCCGGTGGCGTCGATGACCATCGCGTCGTCAACCTCGATCGGCTCCTGCGTCACCGCCACGATGCGCTCGCCTTCGATGACGACGGTGCTGTGCGGCCGCATCACGCCGGGGGCGCTGTCGAACAGGTTGGCGTGGCGGATGACCTGGCGCGCAGCCATGGCGATCAAGCAGCGAGCAGAGCGCTGCGTGCGGCGTCGTATTCACGCCGCAGCCGCGCCACCAGTTCTGCGGCCGGCGGCACGCTGCGCACGGCGCCGATGCCCTGGCCACAGCCCCAGATGTCTTTCCAGGCCTTGGCCTTGCTGCCTTCGCCGCCGCCGAAGTCCATCTTGCTCGGGTCGCTTTCGGGCAGGTGTTCGGGGTCCAGGCCGGCAGCGCGGATCGACGGTGCCAGGTAGTTGCCGTGCACGCCGGTGAACAGGCTGGAGTAGACGATGTCGTCGCTGCTGCCGTCGACGATGGCCTGCTTGTAGGCCGCCGACGCCCGCGCTTCTTCGGTGGCGATGAAGGCCGAGCCGATGTAGGCGAAGTCAGCGCCCATCGCCTGCGCCGCCAGCACCGCGCCGCCGGTGGCGATGGCGCCGCTCAGACACAGCGGGCCGTCGAACCATTCACGGATCTCGGCCACCAGCGCGAACGGGCTCTTCACGCCGGCATGGCCGCCAGCGCCGGCCGCCACCGCCACCAGGCCATCGGCGCCCTTGTCGACCGCCTTGTGCGCGAAGCGGTTGTTGATGATGTCGTGCAGCACGATGCCGCCCCAGCTGTGCACGGCGTCGTTGATGTCGGTGCGCGCGCCCAGCGAGGTGATGACGATGGGCACCTTGTAGCGCGCGCAGACCGCCATGTCGTGCTCGAGGCGGTCATTGCTCTTGTGCACGATCTGGTTGATGGCAAAAGGCGCTGCCGGCGTCTCAGGATGCGCGCGGTCCCAGGCCGCCAGTGTTTCGGTGATCTCGGCCAGCCACTCGTCAAGCTGGGCGGCCGGGCGCGCGTTCAGCGCCGGCATCGAGCCGACGATGCCGGCCTGGCATTGGGCAATCACCAGCTTGGGGTTGCTGATGATGAACAGCGGCGCGCCGATGATGGGCAGCCGGACTCGTTGCAGCACAGAAGGCAAAGGCATCAGAAAGACTCCAGGGCAAGTGCAGTGACGGCGTCGGCGCCGTCGACGATGCTGTCGCGCAGTGCCGGCACCTTGTTCAGGATGTGGTCGGCGTAGAAGCGCGCGGTGGCGATCTTGGCGCGCATGAAGTCGACGTCGACACCGTTGGCCAGCCGGTCTTGCGCGACCATCAGCGCGCGCGCCATCTGCCAGCCCGCGGCCACCGTGCCGGCCAGCATCAGGTAAGGCACGCTGCCGGCGAAGACCGCGTTCGGACTGGCCTTGCCTTGCTCGACGACGAAGTCGACGACCTCGGTGAAGGCTTTGCGGCCGGCGCCCAGGCGCCGTGCCATTGCCGTGCAGTCGGCGTCGCCACGCGCTGTCAGCGCCGCTTCGGTGGCCTGGATCTGCGCCGCGATCGCACGTGCCACCTGGCCGCCGTCGCGCGCCGTCTTGCGGCCCACCAAGTCGTTGGCCTGGATCGCCGTCGTGCCTTCGTAGATGGTCAGGATCCTGGCGTCGCGCAGGTATTGCGCAGCGCCGGTTTCCTCGATGAAGCCCATGCCGCCATGGACTTGCACGCCTAGGCTGGCGACCTCGATGCTCATCTCGGTCGACTAGCCCTTGACCAGCGGCACCATGAACTCGTAGAAGGCTTGGCTTTGCGCGCGCTGCTCGGCGCCCGGGTGCGCGTGGGCGGCGTCGTTGGCCGCCGCCGACACCAGCGCCAGCGCACGGCAGGCCTCGGTGTGGGCGCGCATCGTCATCAGCATGCGGCGCACGTCGGGGTGGTGGATGATGGCTGCGGCTTGCTTGATCGAACCGTCAACCGGCCGGCTCTGCACGCGGTCGCGCGCATAGGCCACCGCCTGCTGGTAAGCGCGCTCGGCAATCGCAACGCCTTGCACGCCGACGGCGAAGCGGGCCGCGTTCATCATGATGAACATCAGCTCCAGGCCGCGGTTCTCCTGCCCCAGCAGGTAGGCGCTGGCGCCGCCGCCGTCGCCGTATTGCAGCACCGCGGTCGGGCTGGCCCTGATGCCGAGCTTGTGCTCGATACTGACGCAGTGCACGTCGTTGCGCGCGCCCAGCGAGCCGTCGGCCTGGACCATGAACTTCGGGCAGATGAAGAGCGAGATGCCTTTGACGCCCTCGGGCGCGCCGGCCACCCGCGCCAGCACCAGATGGACGATGTTCCCGGCCATGTCGTGCTCACCGTAGGTGATGAAGATCTTGGTGCCGAACAGCTTGTAGCTGCCGTCCGCCTGCGGCTCGGCGCGCGTGCGCACCAGCGACAGGTCGGAGCCAGCCTGCGGCTCGGTCAGGTTCATCGAACCGGTCCAGCTGCCGTCGACCATCTTCGGGATGTAGGCGGCTTTCTGTTCGGGCGTGCCGCCCGTCATCAAGGCCTCGATGGCGCCGTCGGTCAGCAGCGGGCACAGCGCAAAGCTGAGGTTGGCGCTGTTGACCATCTCGCAGCAGGCGGCGTGAATGAGCTTGGGCAAGCCTTGGCCGCCGAACTCCACCGGATGCTGAAGCCCCTGCCAGCCGCCTTCGACGAACTGGCGGAAGGCTTGCTTGAAGCCCGGCGTGGTGGTCACCTGGCCATCGCTGAAGCTCGAAGGCTGCAAGTCGCCAGCGCGGTTGAGCGGCGCCACCACGGTTTGATTGAGCTTGGCGCATTCCTCGAGCACCGCCGCCGCGGTGTCGAAACCGGCGTCCTCGAAGCCCGGCAGCGCGGCGATGGCGTCGATGCCGGCGAGCTCCTTCATGACGAAGAGCATGTCCCTGACGGGGGCCGAATAACTCATGGCGGGTCTCCAGATGGCACAAGGGCGCCGCGGTGGGCGCCCTTGTCGGGTGGCGGGTTCAGAGGCTCTTGACGAGCTCGGGCACCGCGACGAAGAGGTCGGCCTCCAGGCCGTAGTCGGCGATGCTGAAGATCGGCGCTTCCGGGTCCTTGTTGATGGCGACGATGACCTTGCTGTCCTTCATGCCGGCCAGGTGCTGGATGGCACCGCTGATGCCCAGGGCAAAGTAGAGCTGCGGGGCGACGATCTTGCCGGTCTGGCCGACCTGCCAGTCGTTGGGCGCGTAGCCCGCATCCACCGCGGCGCGGCTGGCACCGAGCGCAGCGCCGAGCTTGTCGGCCAGCGGCGTCAGCACCTCGTTGAATTTCTCGCTCGAACCCATGGCGCGGCCGCCGGAGACGATGACCTTGGCCGCCGTCAGTTCGGGGCGGTCGTTCTTGGCGATCTCGCTGCCCATGAAGACCGAACTGCCGTCGTCAGCCACGGCGGTCAAGCTTTCCACCGCGGCCGAGCTACCGCTGGCGGCGGCGGCGTCGAAGCCGGTGGTGCGCACGGTGATGACCTTGATGGCGTCGCTGCTCTGCACGGTGGCGATGGCGTTGCCGGCGTAGATCGGGCGCTCGAAGGTGTCGGCGCTGATGACTTTGCTGGCGTCGCTGATCTGCGCCATGTCGAGCAGCGCGGCCACGCGCGGCGCCACGTTCTTGCCGCTGGCCGTGGCCGGTGCCAGGATGTGGCTGTAGGCGGTGGCCAGGGCGACGACTTGCGCGGCCAGCGGCTCGGCCAGGCCGTGTTCGAAGCACGGCGCGTCGGCGTGCAAGACCTTGGCCACGCCGGCGATCTGCGCCGCGGCCTGGGCGGCGGTGCCGGCGTTGTGGCCGGCGACCAGCACATGAACCTCGCCACCGCAGGCCAGGGCCGCGGTGACGGTGTTCAGCGTCGACACCTTGATCGACTGGTGGTCGTGCTCTGCAATCACAAGTGCGGTCATCAGATCACATTCGCTTCGTTCTTCAGCTTGGCCACCAGGGTGGCGACATCGGGCACCATGACGCCGGCGCCGCGCTTGGGCGGCTCGCTGACCTTCAACGTCTTGATGCGCGGCGTGACGTCGACGCCCAGGTCGGCGGGCTTGAAGACGTCGAGCGTCTTCTTCTTCGCCTTCATGATGTTGGGCAAGGTGACGTAGCGCGGCTCATTGAGTCGCAGGTCGGTGGTGACCACCGCCGGCAGCTTGATCTTCAGCGTCTCCAGGCCGCCGT
>JAUYAJ010000503.1 GCA_030693565.1 Rubrivivax sp. | reverse complement strand
CAATGGGACAGCGCTGAAACCTTGAGCCTGGCCGCCGAGGTCGAGACGATGCTGCGCGGACCCGACCTCCCCGCCTTCCTGCAGGTGATGTACGGCAACGAGCCCTCGCGCTGGTCACCGGCACTGACCGGTACGGAGCGCTGGCGCTTCGTCATCAACACCTTGACGCGCATCCGCTTTTGCACCGCGGACGGCACGCTGGACTTCAAAACCAAGGACGGACCAGAGGCGGCGCCGCCCGGCCACTTCCCCTGGTACGCCGTGCCGGGCCGGCGCAGCGCTGACCAGGCGATCGCCTTCGGCCACTGGAGCACGCTGGGGCTGATCAACCGCCCCGATCTGCTGTCGCTCGACACCGGCTGTGCCTGGGGCGGCAAGCTGACCGCGGTGCGTGTCGATGGCGGGCGGCGCGAAGTGGTGCAGGTCGAGTGCGCCGCGCCAGCCAGGCCGGGCGCCTAGAATCGGCAACCTGGAAGCGTGGCAGATTGTTCGATTGCACCGGTCTTGTTCAGTGCGCAGCACTGCGCCGGAACTCATATCGCGCAGCGATGTGAGTGCAGGCAAAACCGGCGCATTCACCGGCACAATCCAGGCTGACTGGAAGCGTGGCAGAGTGGTCGATTGCACCGGTCTTGAAAACCGGCGACGGGCAACCGTCCGTGAGTTCGAATCTCACCGCTTCCGCCAGATCGAGTGGCACGCCGTCGGCGGCACAGCCCCGACCGCGGTCATAGGTGCTCAGAAGTCGGCAGGCGCCGGTTGGCGTCGCGCTGGATGACGATGATGGAGTCGAAGAAACTGATCGATTCGATCTCCGCACCGATGCGTGGCAACTGCACCGATGTCACCCGACCGCGACGCCCGAACTGGTACGGCAGCGGGCCGCGGTGCGGCAGGTAGTGCTCATGCGACAGGTCGACCAGGTCTTTGCACAAGTCGACGAAGCTGTAGTTCTGATCGCGGTACTCGGGCCAGAAGTTGGCGTGCGTGTCTTCGGCCATGTAGATGCCGCGCTCGCCCAATCCGTTCAGGAACGCAAAGCCGAAGGTCTTGATCATGTGCGAACACACATGGCTGCCGTCGTCGATGATGACGTCGAAAGGACCGAACTCGGCGAACACCCGGCCCAGGAATACGGTGTCCGACTGATCGCCGATGCGCACATGGGTCTGTGATGCAGGGGCATCGAAACGCGCGCACTCAGGGTCGATGTCCAGGCCGACGATGACGGAGTCGGGATGCAGGTACTGGCGCCACATTGCCAGCGATCCACCGCGGTAGACGCCGACTTCCAGGAAGCGGATCGGCCGCTTGCGCAGGTCAACCATGACGCGCTCGTAGGTCTGGAAGTAATGCCACCACTTGTGGCCGCCGGGAATCTGCTGCCAGCTGCGGTAGAGATCGCCACCCGGGCGGCCAGCGCCGTCGGCATCGACCCTCATCTCGACTGGCGTCAGCGCGGCGGCCGCCAGTTCACGCCCGGGGCCTGCGGGTCGCCGATAGCGGCGCAAACGGTAGCGCAGCCGCTGGATGACTGCGTTGTTGAACCAATCCCAAAGTTGAGTCATGCGAAGCCTGTTCCGATGGATCGAATCGTCGCCACGCTCAACCCAGCGTGAACGCCTCGTGAACCGCACTCTGCACGCCGCCGCCCATCACCGGGCCGCCGCCGGCGACATGGATGTGGTCGCCGAGCACTGCGGCGCCCAGCCCGTGCCGGGGCGTGAGCATGGCCGCAAAGGCCTCCCAGCGGTCACTGATCGGGTCGTAGGCTTCGTTCTGGCCGAAGACGCGGTCGGTGCCTTCGCCGCCCATGACGAAGATGCGTCCGCGGTAGAGCACCGCGCCATGGCCTGAGCGCGCGGTGGGCAATGGCCGCCGCGCCTCCCAGCGGTCCTTGGCGGCGTCGTAGATGTGGTGCAGGTTGGAATTGGTGTGGAACGAGTCGACGCGCCCGCCGATGACATGGATGTGCGAACCGGCCACCAGCGTGCCGGTGTGGTCGCGCCCCGTCGGCAGTGGCGCCAAGCGCTCCCAGCGATCGGTCTTGGGGTCATAGACCAGATGCCAGTCGACCGACTTCTTGGTCGCGAAGCTGTCGCCGATGGCGCCGCCGATGGCGTGCACACGCCCGTCCAGGCCGACGCAGCCGATGGCGCCGCAGGCCGTGGGCAACGGCGCCACAGGACTCCAGCGATTGCTCGGGCCGTCATAGGCAAAACACTCGCCATGCGGCTTGCGGTTCTGCTCGGCATGGCCGCCGATGGCGTACAGGCGCCCGCCGAGCGTGGCGACGCCGACATGGTTGGCGCCGCGCGGCAACGGCGCCGCATCGGTCCAGCGGTCGGCCAGCGCGTCATAGACCTGGTGGTAGCTGCGGTCGACGCGCTGCTCTCCATAGCCGCCCACCAGGTGCATCTGGCCAGCGTACTCGACGGCCCAGGCCATCTCGCTGCGCGGCAGCGGCAACGCGGCCCGCGTCAGCCAGCGCCCCGGACTGCCGGCGCGCGGTGCCGGGCTGTCGAACACATGCTGGGTGGCGGCGATCGCCGGCAAGCCGATGCGGCCAGGCTGGGTCAGGCTCTCGTAGGCCGCACCATGGTGGCCCGCGTGGTTTTGGGCGAGCGCGCGCGGCAGGCACAAGGCACCGGCACCGGCCAGCAGCAGGCGCCGGCGTGTCGAGTCGGTCATGGCGTGTTCCTCCCCAGCTTGACGCCTGCGGCCCTGCGCAGCGGCGTCTGGGTCGGGATCATGCACCAAGCGCCGCTGGCATGGCGGCGCTGGCGCGATCAAGCTTTCAGTTCGTGAAACTGAAGTGCGACGTCGTTGCCCGATTTGGCACCCGAGACCCCATCGCGCGTCAGTGCGCGTGTCGATGGTGACCCGAGTTCGCCCTGCACCTCCAGCAGCGGCGGCGCGTCGGTGGTTTCGCGTACGGCGACGCCGAACTGCAGCGCCAGACGCTCGAAGGTACTGTCGCCAAACGCGGCTTCCCTTGCATCTTCGATGGCGCGTGCAGCTTGGCCCTGCGGCGTCTCGACCTCCGCTTCGATGAAGGCGGGCGCGAAGACAGACTCGCCCGCGTCTGCGCCCCCAGGCTGCGACTCGCGGGCAATCGCCGCCACCGCCATCTTCGAGCGCAGCGTGGCCAGGCCGACCGGCGACCAGTTCATCACCAGGCCTTCGAACTGCGCCAGACCGCGCTGGAGGACGTCGAGCGGCATCTTGTGCAGCGCGCGCAGGCCTTTGCGCTGAAGTGCATGCTCGACGAACACCAGGTGGCGCAGCGTGCGCCGAGTCTCTGGCGCTTCGTCGAGCGCGGCGCCCAGTTGCTCGATCATCAGTTGCAGCGACTGCTGCTGGCGGTCGGCAGCAGTGGCGCCTTGGACTGCGGGCGCGGCCGCCGTCACGGCGCTGCGGTCCTCCAGCCGCAGCCGCAGCCGACCGTCAACCCTGCGCAAGGCGACGTCATTGCTGAAGAAGGCCTTGGCGGCCCGCTGCAATGGCTGGAGTGCTTTCAGAAAGCTGGGCATGACGGTCTCTGGCGACGGCGGCGGCCGGGGGCTGGCGCCCGCTGCCGGCATGGGTTTGAGGTCTATCGACAGTTTCGGCAGTCTGGCGCCGGCCTGAAGCACCGCGCGCGTCAACTTTGTGAGCAGATGCGTCCGCGCCGCCACAGCGCGCCGTGTCAGCCGATGCAGGTGCGGTTCTTGCCGCTGCGCTTGGCTTCGTAAAGGGCCTCGTCGGCGCGCTCGAGCGTGGTCTCCAGCGTCTCGCCGGCGCTCCAGGCCGTGACCCCGGCCGAGAAAGTAACAAAGACTTCCTTGTTGTCGTGCATGAAGAGGCTGGCGGTCAGGCTGCGCTGCAGGCGCGTCAGCACCTGCTGGGCCTCGGCCACCGGCGTGGCCGGCAGCAAGACGACGAATTCCTCGCCGCCGAAGCGCGCCAGGTGGTCCGCCGGGCGCAGGCGTTCGCGCACCACCGTGGCGAGCGACTTCAGCGCCACGTCACCAGCGGCATGGCCGAGCGCGTCGTTGAGCTTCTTGAAATTGTCGATGTCGATCAAGGCCACTGCCAGCGGCGGCGCGGCGCCCGCACTGCGCGCCTGGACGGCGACTTCGGTGGCAAAGGCCTGGGCCAGGCCGCGCCGGTTGGCGACCTGGGTCAAGGCGTCGGTGGCCACCTCGTCGGACAGGTTGCGCAACTCGGCTTCGAGCTCACGCACGCGGGCCTCGAGCTCGCTGGCCTTGGCGTGTTCAGTGTTCAGCCGCGCCTGGGTCTGGCTGACCTCGGACTGCACGTCGCGGCTGGCTTGCACCAGGTCGCGCAC
>JAUYAJ010000475.1 GCA_030693565.1 Rubrivivax sp. | reverse complement strand
CGATGAAGATCTTCTCCGGCTGGGCGCCGAACAGTTCGACCTTGGCAACGTCGGGCACACGCAGCAGCTGCTGGCGAACCTGTTCGGCGAAAGCGCGCAACTCTTCGGCGCTGAAGCCATCGGCCGAGAGCGCGAAGATGGAGCCGTAGACATCGCCAAAGTCGTCGTTGAAGACCGGCCCGATGACGCCAGCCGGCAGCGTGTGGCGCATGTCGGCGATCTTCTTGCGCACCTGGTACCAGACGTTGGCCACCTCCTTGGGCGGCGACGAATCGGCCAGTTCCAGGATGGTCAGCGACTCACCCGGCTTGGTGTAGCTGCTGACCTTGTCGGCGTACGGCACTTCCTGCAGCGTGCGCTCGATCTTGTCGGTGACCTGCTCGGCGACTTGCTGCGCCGTTGCGCCCGGCCAGTAGGCCTGGACCACCATGGCGCGGAAGGTGAACGGCGGATCTTCGTCCTGGCCGAGCTGAAAGTAGGCCGCGCTGCCCAGCAGCAGCATCACCACCATCAGGTAGCGGGTCAGGTCCGGGTGTTCGAGCGCCCAGCGCGAGATGTTGAAGCGCGAGCCCGTGGGCTCGGCGGGGGTCGGTTCTGCATGCATGGTGCGGTCAGCGGCTGGCTGCGGCCGCGGCCGGCGTCGCGACAGCGGCAGGCCGGTAATGCCTGACCTTCTGCCCGGGCGACAAGGCATGCACGCCCGCCGTCACCACCACCTGGCCTGGATTCAGCCCGGAGGCAACGACGACCGAGTTGCCGTCGGCACCGGCGACAAGAATGGGCTGCTGGCTGACCGTCATGCTGGCTTCGTCGAGCAGCCAGACCACGCTGCGGCCTTGCTGTTCGAGCACCGCGGCCAGCGGCAGGATGGCCACGCCGGGCTGGCGCGGCAGATCGACCAGTACCGATGCCGTCTGCCCGATCTGGACCACCGTCGCCCCAAGGTCTGCCTTGGCCAAGAAAGTGCGCGTGGCCGGATCGGCCGCCGCCGCGATCTCGCGCAAGGTCGCCGGCACCGTGCCAGCGCGGCCCCAGAACTGCACCCGCAGCGCGCCTGGTTTGCCTTGCCAGCCGCGCATGGCGGCGGCGCGGTCTTCGGGGACCGCAAAGACGACGTCGCGCGGGCCATCGGGCGCCAGCCGCAGCACCGGTGTGCCGGCGGCCAGCACGGCGCCGACTTCGGCCTCGACCGCGGTGACAACGCCCGCCGTGCTGGCGTGCAAGGTGGTGTAGCCGGCCTGGTTGACCTGCACAGCCGCCTGCGCCTGGGCTTGCTCTAGCTGGGCCTGCGAGGCCTTGAGCACGCCCTCGCGGCGCTCGAACTCGGCGCCGCCGATGAAGCCCTCGTCGCGCAATTCCTTGAATCGTTTGTGGTCGGCCTGGGCCAGTTCCACGTTGACCTGCGCCGCCTGCACTGCGGCGCGCGCGGCGGCCTGGGTCAGCCGCAGGTCGCTGGCGTCGAGTTCGGCCAGCACATCGCCGGCCTTGACGCGCTGGCCGACTTCGGCGGCGCGCCGCACCATCTTGCCGCCGACCCGGAATCCGAGCCGCACTTCGTCGCGGGCGCGGATCTCGGCGGCGTATTCCAGGGTGGCGCCGGTGGATTGCGGTGCCACGGTCAGGGTGCGCACGGCGCGCACCGGCTCAGGGGCCGCCGGGCGTTCGGAACACGCCGTCAGCGCGCCCGCCAGCATCAGCATGGCGGTCAGCGCCAGCGGCGTTTTCAGGATGGGATGCATGGTCGCTTGCCGTTAATGACTGACTGGTCAGTAATATAGGCATCCCCTCCGACGCTGTCAACGCGGGCCGCGCAGCGTGGCCGGGCTGCAGTCGAGGCGAGAATCCGACCGTGAGCGTTGAACACTACGAAAACTTTCCGGTCGCCTCGATCCTGTGCCCGCCGGCCTTGCGGCCGGCGGTGCAGGCGATCTACCACTTCGCGCGCACGGCCGATGACATCGCCGACGAAGGCGACGCCACGCCCGCCCTGCGCCTGGCTGAGCTGGCCGCCTACCGCGCCGACCTGCAGGCGGTGCTGGCGGGTCAACCGCCCAGCGCGCGCTGGGCGCCAGTGTTCGGTGCCTTGAGCCGGCGCATCGTCTCGCACGGCTTGCCGGCAGCGCCGCTGCAGCACTTGCTCGACGCCTTCGAGCAAGACGTCGCCAGCCCCGGCTATGCCGACCGCGCCGCCTTGCTGGACTACTGCAGCCGTTCGGCCAACCCGGTCGGCCGGCTGCTGCTGCACCTGTACGGCGTCAGCGATGCGGTGTCGCTGCAACAGGCCGACGCCATCTGCAGCGCGCTGCAGCTGATCAACTTCTGGCAGGACATGAGCGTCGACGGACCACGCGGGCGCATCTGTGTGCCGGCCGCCGACCTCGAGGCCCACGGTGTCGGTGTCGACGCCTTGCGCCAGCGCATCGACAGCCCGGCAGCGCGCCGTCTGGTGCACAGCCTGTGCCTGTGGGCGCGCGGGTTGATGTGGCAGGGCGCGCCGCTGGCGCTGCGCCTGCCGGGGCGCGGCGGCTGGGAGTTGCGCCTCGTCGTTCAGGGCGGTCTGCGCATTCTTGAGAAAATCGACCGCATGGACCATGCGACCTTGCTCGAGCGCCCCACCTTGACGGTGAGCGACGCCCCCTTGCTGCTCTGGCGCGCACTGCGCATGGCGGCGCCGCGGTCATGACACCGCAGCAATACGTCCAGGACAAGGCGGCGCAAAGCGGCTCGTCGTTCTATTACGCCTTTCTGTTCCTGCCGCCGCCGCGGCGCGCTGCGATCACCGCCTTCTATGCCTTCTGCCGCGAGGTCGACGATGTCGTCGACGAGATGCAGGACCCCTCGGTGGCCGGCGCCAAGCTGCAGTGGTGGCGGCAAGAGGTGGCGGCCGCCTATGCGGGCCAGCCCAGTCATCCGGCGCTGCGCGCCTTGATGGTTTGTGCGGCCGACTTCGGTATCGAGGCGGCCCACCTGAACGCCGTCATCGATGGCTGCCAGGTCGACCTCGAGCAAACCCGTTTCCTCGACTTCCCCGGGCTGGCGAACTACTGCCACCTGGTGGCCGGCGTCGTCGGCGAAGTCGCTGCCAGCATCTTCGGCCGCAGCCAGGCGCAGACCACGCTGTACGCCCACAAGCTCGGGTTGGCGATGCAGCTCACCAACATCATCCGCGACGTCGGCGACGACGCCCGGCGCGGCCGCATCTACCTGCCGATGTCGGAGTTGCAGCGCTTCGACGTCAAGGCCAGCGAGATCCTGCGGCGCGAGGCGCCCTGGGGTTACAGCGAGCGTTTCGAAGCCTTGATGCGCTTCCAGGCCGAACGCGCCCATGCGGTCTACGACGAAGCGATGGCACTGCTGCCGGCAGCCGACCGCGGCCCGCAAAAGCCGGGGCTGATGATGGCCAACATCTACCGCACCTTGCTGCGCGAGATCGAAGCCCAGGGCTTTCAGGTGCTGCACCAGCGCACGTCGTTGACGCCGCTGCGCAAGCTCTGGATCGCCGCCCGCACCCACGTGCGCGGCCGGTGAACGCAGCCAGCGCTGTGACCGGCGTGCCCCAGCGCGTGGCGGTGCTGGGCGCGGGCTGGGCTGGTCTGGCGGCCGCGGTGCGCGCCACCGAAGCCGGCCACAACGTGACCTTGTTCGAACTCGCCGGCCACTGGGGCGGCCGCGCGCGTGGTGTCGATGTCGACGGCCTGGCGCTGGACAACGGCCAGCACATCCTGATCGGCGC
>JAUYAJ010000463.1 GCA_030693565.1 Rubrivivax sp. | reverse complement strand
TGTTCGACAGCGACGACCACATGATTCGCGTCGACATGAGCGAGTACATGGAAAAACATTCGGTGAGCCGCCTCATCGGGGCGCCGCCGGGTTATGTGGGCTACGACGAGGGCGGGGCGCTGACCGAGGCGGTGCGCCGCAAGCCCTACAGCGTGCTGCTGCTCGACGAGGTCGAAAAAGCGCACCCGGACGTCTTCAACGTGCTGCTGCAAGTGCTGGACGATGGCCGGCTGACCGACGGTCAGGGCCGCACCGTCGACTTCAAGAACACGGTGATCGTGATGACCAGCAACCTGGGCTCGCACCTCATCATGCAGATGGCGGGGCAGGACAGCGAACTGATCCACGAAGCCATCTGGGCCGAGGTGAAGAATCATATCCGGCCAGAGTTCCTGAACCGCATCGACGAGACGGTGGTCTTCCATGCGCTCGACCAGAAGCACATTGAAAACATTGCCGCGATCCAGCTGCAGCTGCTCGAGCGCCGGCGCGAGACGCTGGAGATGAAGCTGGACGTGTCACCCGCCGCGCTGGCCGAACTGGCCACGGTCGGCTACGACCCGGCCTTCGGCGCCCGGCCGCTCAAGCGCGCGATTCAGCAGCGCATCGAGAACCCGGTCAGCAAGCTGATCCTGCAAGGCCGCTTCGGCCCCAAGAGCGTGATCCCGGTGGACATCGAGAACGGCGAGTTCGCGTTCTCGCGCGTCGTGCACTGACGCTCAAGGCGCCTGCAGCCGTTCCAGTTGCTGGCGCACCAGCGTCGGGCTGCCGACTGCGGCGTCGAGCACCGCATGCAAGACGATGCCGGGGTGGCGCGGCACCGGGTGCAGCAGCAGGTGGTGATCGGCCAGCGTGACGGCGAGTTCGCGGACTTCGCTGCCCAGGCCGAGCGCGCGCCCGGCATCGCTGATCGCCGTCAGCAAGATCACCCCTTGTGCGGTCAAGCGCGCCGCCGGCGGCCGCTTGCCGGCATGGGCCAGCGGGCGCTGCGAATGAAGGTCGAAGACGCAGCAGCTCAGCATGCCTTTGATGGCCAGGCAGTGAGCGGCGTAGTCGTCCCAGCGCGCCGCGCCGGGCACCGGCATCGGCTGGCTGGGGGCTGGCGCGAGCGCTGGCGACTCGTCCAGCTCCATGCGCTGGGTCGGCGCTTCGCTGCGCGGCAGCGGCGGCCTGGGCACGGCCTGCGCCAGTTCGGTGACCAGCGTCGCCGCGCTGCCAGCGCGCGCCTGGCCGCGGTTCCAGGCTCCGCTGACATACGCCCAGGCGTCGGTCGGCCGCTCGGCATGTGGGGTCACGCGCATCTCGACCTTGCTGTCGCCGGTCAACGCCGCCGCCTGCGCCGCCAGCGCGGTGGCGGATCCCAGCGGCAGCATCAGCAGTTCGCGGTTGCGCCAGCCAGGGCCTGCCAGCGCCTGATGCAGCGGCAACAAGCTGGCGCTCAGCGCATGCGGGGGCAATTCGCCCACCATCAGCACGCCGAGCCGACTGTGCGCCAGCAGCACCAGGCTCAGCTGCTGGCGCGTCTGGCTGTGAGCGGTGCTGTCGGTGGAATAGATGCGCAGCCGGCCGCCACCCGCCAGCGGCGCCTCGACGAACTGCAGCACCGCCAGTGCCATGCCCTCGCCCTGGCGGCGGATCGACAGCCGCTGCACGCGGGCGCCGGCGGCGCCGGCGAGCGCGCCGAGCAGCCGCAGCGACGCGTGGGTGCCGATGTCGTGCAGCACGACGGCATCGGGCTCGACGCGGGCGAACTGCTGCTGCAGCGCGGCCACCGGGTCGCCGCTGACGAAGAGTTCGTAGTGGTCGTCGCCAATCCGGCGTCCGATCGCGGCGCCGGCGAGGCCGAGGTAGGTCTCGCGGTCGCCGACGATCTGCGTGCTTGGTGCCAGCAGATCGGCGCGCGAGCGTTGCCGCGACGGCGGTGGTGGCCAAGGCAGATCGTCGTCGGGACGTGTCATCGTGGGGCGGTGTTCAAAGCGCGGGCGCCGCGGCCATCATAGGGCGGTGGCGGGCTGCGGCCATCCCCAGGCTGGCGGGCGCGCTGCTTCGTAGAATGGCCCTTCATCGCTGACTCCGGCTGCGTGCCACGCCCCATGACCGACCACCCATCGAACCCGGCTCCTGTCGTCGTCATCGGCGCCGGTCTGGCCGGCCTGGCGGTGGCACTGCACCTGGCCCAGACGCGCCCGGTGGTGGTGCTGGCCAAGCGTGAACTTGGCGAGGGCGCCACGCCCTGGGCCCAGGGCGGCATCGTCGGTGTGCTCGGCGACGACGACAGCATCGACTCCCATGTGCGCGACACCCAGGACGCCGGCGCCGGCCTGGTCGACGAGCATGCGGCGCGCTTCATCGCCGAGCGCAGCGCCCAGGCCGTCGCCTGGCTGGTCGAACTGGGGGTGCCGTTTTCACCCGACCCTGCAGGGCCGCTGGGCCTGCACCTGGCGCGCGAAGGCGGTCACGCGGTGCGCCGCATCGCCCACGCCGCCGACGCCACCGGCAAGGCCATCCACGACGCCTTGCTGGCGCGCGCGCAGGCGCATCCGAACATCACGCTGCGCCAACGCTGGATGGCGGTCGACGTCATCACCTCGCGCCACCTGCAGCGCGACGAGGCGCCGCGCTGCTACGGCGTCTACGCGCTCGACATGGACAGCCAACGCGTCGAGACCCTGCCCGCGGTGGCCGTGGTGCTGGCCACCGGCGGCGTCGGCAAGGTCTACCGCTACACCAGCAACCCCGACACCGCCACTGGCGACGGCATGGCGATGGCCTGGCGCGCCGGCTGCCGGGTTGCCAACATGGAATTCATCCAGTTCCACCCGACCTGCCTGTACCACCCGCAGGAACGCACGCTGCTGATCACCGAGGCCTTGCGTGGTGAAGGCGCGGTGCTGCGGCTGCCGGGCATGAGCGGCGACGACGGCCGCTTCATGGCCGCGCACGACCCGCGCGGCGAACTGGCGCCGCGCGACATCGTCGCCCGTGCGATCGACTTCGAGATGAAAAAACATGGCCTGGACCATGTGTGGCTGGACGCCACCCATCTGGGCGAGAACTTCCTGAAATCGCACTTCCCCACCATCCACGCGCGCTGCGCGGCGCTGGGCATCGACATCGCCAGCCAGCCGATTCCGGTCGTGCCGGCGGCGCATTACGCCTGCGGCGGCGTTGTCACCGACCTCGACGGTCGCACCGATCTGCCGGGCCTGTATGCGGTGGGCGAAACCAGCTACACCGGGCTGCACGGCGCCAATCGGCTGGCCAGCAACTCATTGCTCGAATGTGTGGTGCTGGGCCGCACCTGTGCCGACCACATCCTGGGCAGCGCGCCGGCCGCGGTGCAGGCCTTGCCGCACTGGGACGAAAGCCAGGTCGAGGACGCTGACGAGCAGGTCGTCATCTCGCACAACTGGGACGAGTTGCGGCTGCTGATGTGGAACTACGTCGGCATCGTGCGCACGACCAAGCGGCTGCAGCGGGCGCGCCACCGCATCAAGCTGCTGCAAAGCGAGATCGACGACTACTACGCCAACTTCCGCGTCAACCGCGACTTGCTCGAGCTGCGCAACCTGGTCGATTGCGCCAAGCTCATCGTGCGTTCGGCGCTGATGCGCACCGAGAGCCGCGGGCTGCACTACAGCCGCGACTACCCCGACACCTTGCCGGTGAGCTTTCCCACCGTGCTGCTGCGCCGTCGCCGGCGCACCTGAACCGCCTCAGCTGCGGGCGCCGACGACGGCGCGCGCCTGCACGAATTCGAAAGCGTGGCGGACCGCCTCGCGCACCGACTTGGCGTGTTGCTGGCGTTCGCGGTCGGTCAGGTAGAACAGGTAGTCGACCGCGTGGCGGATGTAACGCGGCGGCAGCCGGTTCAAGGCCACGCAGGTGACGTCGGCCAGCAGATCGGCATTCTTGGCGACTGCGGGGTAGTCGTCCAGCACGGCACCGATGGCCTCGTAGACGGCCTCTTCATTGTGGTTGCGCGCGGGGATTGGTTCTGACTTCATGGTCGGCATGCCTCGGGCCATAGCGGGGATCTCCTCACTATCGGCGCTGGCGGCGCCGGCTGCACACCGCAGGCGCCGGCCAGCGTGGCGGATGTCACGCCAGCACGCGCATCGAGTAGTCGACCGCCTGCACATCCTTGGTCAGCTTGCCGATCGAGATGCGGTCGACACCGGTGGCGGCGATCTCGCGCAGCTGCGCCAGGCCCACGCCGCCGGAGGCTTCCAGCAAGGCCCGGCCCTGTGTCAGTGCCACCGCCTCGCGCATCAGCGGCGGGCTGAAGTTGTCGAGCAGCACGCTGGTGGCGCCAGCGTCCAGCGCCTGGCGCAGCTGGTCCAGGTCTTCGACCTCGATCTGCACCGTCACCCCGGCCTGCAAGGCCAGCGCGTTGGCCAGCGCGGCCGCCACGCCGCCGGCGGCGGCGATGTGGTTTTCCTTGATCAGGATGCCGTCCCACAGCGCCAGCCGCTGGTTCTGGCCGCCACCCACGCGCACCGCGTACTTCTGCGCCTGGCGCAGCCCGGGCACGGTCTTTCGGGTGTCGAGCACGGCGCAGCCGCGCGGATTGGGCGAGGCGCCTTCGATGGCTTGCACATGGCGGCGCGTGGCCGTGGCGGTGGCCGACAGCAGCTGCAGGAAGTTCAGCGCCGGGCGCTCGGCCGACAGCAAGGCGCGGGCGTCGGCCTCGATCTCGCAGACCGCGCTGCCGGCGGCCATGTCGGCGCCTTCGGCCTGTTGCCAGTGGAGCTGGGCTTGCGGGTCGAGGGCGAGCACACAGCCGTCGAACCAGTCGCGGCCGCACAGCACGGCGCTCTCACGCACGCTGACGCGGGCGCGCACGCGCCGGCCTGCCGGCACCAGCAGGCCGGTGCGGTCGCCGCTGCCGATGTCTTCGGCCAGGGCGTCGCGGATGTTGCGCTGGCGGGCCTGATCCAGACTTTCGTCGCTGTTGGTCATGCAGGCCCCAGTTTCGGAACAAAACCCTGCACCGGCTGCTGCACACCGGCAGGGTGGGCGGCGACGAAGTCGAGCATGCGCTCGATGCAGCCGAGCGCGCGCACGCGCACCGGCTCGGGCACCAGGACCTCGCCGCTGCCGGTCTGCAGGCAGTCGACCACGCCTTGCAGCGCGTTCATCGCCATCCACGGGCAGTGCGCGCAGCTCTTGCAGGTGGCGCCGGTGCCGGCGGTGGGGGCGTCGATCAGCCGCTTGCCCGGCGCCAGTTGGCGCATGCGATGCATGATGCCGTTGTCGGTGGCGACGATGTAGGTGGTGGCGCTGCCGTTTGCCACCGCGTTCAGCAACTGGGTGGTGGAGCCGACGACGTCGGCTTGCTCGATCACGCTGCGCGGCGACTCGGGGTGGGCCAGCACCATCGCGCCCGGGTGCTCGCGGCGCAGCAAGTCCAGCTCCAGGCCCTTGAACTCGTCGTGGACGATGCAGGCGCCGTTCCACATCAACATGTCGGCGCCGGTCTGCTCCTGGATGTAGCGGCCCAGGTGGCGGTCGGGCGCCCACAGGATCTTGTGGCCTTGGCGCATCAGGTGTTCGACGATGGGCAGGGCGCAGGAACTGGTGACCATCCAGTCGGCGCGCGCCTTCACGGCGGCGCTGGTGTTGGCGTAGACGACGACCTGGCGGTCCGGGTGGGCGTCGCAGAAGGCGGCGAACTCGTCGGCCGGGCAACCGAGGTCGAGCGAACAGGTGGCTTGCAGGTCGGGCATCAGCACGCGCTTGGCGGGCGACAGGATCTTGGCGCTTTCGCCCATGAAGCGCACGCCGGCGACGACCAGCGTCTGCGCCGCATGCTCGCGGCCGAAGCGCGCCATCTCCAGCGAGTCGGCGACGCAGCCGCCGGTCTCCAGCGCCAGGTCTTGCAGGTCGCCGTCAACGTAGTAATGCGCCACCAGCACGGCCTGGTGCTGGCGCAGCAGTGCGGCGGCGCGCGCCTTCAATTCGCGCCGCTGCGCCGGCGACAGCGGCGCCGGTACGTTGGCCCAGGCCTGGGCGGTGCAGCTGGCGCCGGTGTGGTCCTGGCGCGTGTAGTCGAAAAGCATCTGGCTCATGGGCGTGATGGTAGTCGGGCGGCGCGCGGCGCGCTGCCGAAGAAGCGTCCGGGCGGTGTGCCCACCGAGCGCCGCACCATCGCCGTGAAGGCGCTGGCACTGGCGTAACCGAGGTCGGCGGCGATCAAGCCCATCGGCTTGCCCTGCGCCGCCAGCGTCAAGGCATGGGCCAGCAACACCTGCTGGCGCCAGGGGCCGAACGAGGTCCCAAGCTGATGACGGAACAGCCGCGCCACCGTGCGCGCGCTGGCGCCGGCTTCGGCGGCCCAGCCGTCCAGCGTGGCGTGGCGCACCGGGTCGGCGAGCACCGCTTCGCACAGGCCGCGCAGGCGCTTGTCGCGTGGCAGCTCGATGCCCAGGCGCAGCGGCGCGGCGCGCCGCAACTCGTCCAGTGCCAGCTCGCCGAGCCGGCGCTCGCGCGCCAGCAGCGCGGCCGAAGGCGCGACGGCGCCGTCCATGCCGACGTCCATCTGCAGCACCAGTTCGCGCAGCAGCGACGACACCTCGAGCACGCGGCAGACCCGCCAGTCGTCGGCGTGCGCCGCATCGACGCCGGGGCCGATGGCGTCGCCGCCCTGGTGCACGTAGAGCGTGCGCAGCTCGGCGGCTTCGACGGCGCTGACCACATGCTCGATGGCTGGCGGAATCCACACCGCGCGCCAAGCCGGCACCAGGTAGGTGGCCAGGCCAGCGGTGATGCGGGCGACGCCCGAGACCGAGATCGCAACCTGGGCCCAGGGGTGGCTGTGCGGCACGATCTCGGTGTCGGCCGCCAGGCTGCGCGCCTTGGCACGCAGCGGGCGCTGGGCGGTCGGCGCGTAGCGCCCGGGCTCCAGCGGTGGGTAGGTCGTGCGCGGCGCTGCAGGGCTGGCGGCGCGAGGGCGGGTCGGTGGCATGTTCTCGACAGAGATTGACAGACTATCGTAACCCGGCCGCTGCGCGCCGCCCTAGCATGCGCCCATGTCGACACTCACCTTGCCCGGCGCTCCCAGCCCCGGTCGCCGCCAGGACGCCACCGTCATCGGTCTCGTCAGCCTGGCCCATGGCATGAGCCACTTCAGCCAGTTGCTGCTGGCGCCGCTGTTCCCCTGGCTGAAAGACCATTTCGCCGTCAGCTACGCGGAGCTCGGCTTTCTGCTGACGATCTTCTTCGTCGTTTCCTGCATCGTGCAGACGCTGTCGGGCTTCTGGGTCGACCGCTACGGCCCGCGGCCGATCCTGTTCACCGGGCTGACCGCGCTCGGCGTGGCGGCGCTGGGCTACGCGTCGAGCCAGAGTTACTGGTCGCTGGCGGCGTTTTCAGTGCTGGCGGGTTTTGGCAACGGCGTCTTCCACCCGGTCGACTTCACGCTGCTCAACCGCAAGGTGAACCAGACCCGGCTCGGCCATGCCTACAGCGCGCACGGCATCTCCGGCAGCCTGGGCTGGGCGCTGGCGCCGGCGCTGCTGGTGCCGATCACGCTGGCGGCCTCGTGGCGCGTGGCGCTGGTGTGCGCGGCGCTGCTGATCTTCAGCGTGATCGTGGTGCTGTGGCTGCAGCGCGAGCGGCTGACGGTCGAGGTGCTGCCGGTGGCGCCACCCCCGCCCGGCCAGGTGGCCGAGGGTTCGCTGGCCTTTCTGGCGATCCCGGCGGTGTGGATGTGTTTTGGCTTCTTCTTCTTCCTCGCCGGCGCGCTGTCCATCGTCCAAAGCTTCGCCCCCGAAGCGGCACGCCAACTGCACGCCGTGCCGGCCCATCTGGCCGCGATGTGCCTGACGGTCTACATGGTCAGCAGCGCCGGCGGCACGCTGGCCGGCGGTTTCCTGGCCTCCGACCCCGAACGCGCCGAGCGTGTCGTCGGCGCCGCCTTCGCGATGGCGGCGGCGGTGGCGCTGGTGATCGCGCTGGCCAGCGTGCCGGCGCTGGCAGTGCCGGTGCTGTTCGGCGCCATGGGTTTCAGCTCCGGGCTGGCCGGGCCGTCACGCGACCTGCTGGTCAAGCGTTCGGCGCCCGACAACGCCACCGGCCGTGTCTACGGCGTCGTCTATTCGGGGCTGGACATCGGCCAGGCCATCGTGCCGCTGCTGATCGGCACGCTGATGGACCACCAGGCCTGGCGCAGCGTCTGGCTGGTGCTGGCGGCGCTGCAGACCGCGCTCATCGTCAGCGCCTTCAGCGTGCGCCGGGTGCGGCGCACGCTGGTCGCGGCGGCCGTGCCGGCTTGAGCCGGCCCGGTCAGACGCAGCGCCGGTGGCGCTCGATGCAGGTGTCGAGCACCTCGCCGCCG
This sequence comes from Rubrivivax sp., assembly GCA_030693565.1. Taxonomy (GTDB): domain Bacteria; phylum Pseudomonadota; class Gammaproteobacteria; order Burkholderiales; family Burkholderiaceae_C; genus Rubrivivax. The sequence continues at coordinate 1,366 of JAUYAJ010000463.1, read as the reverse complement.
CCGCGCTGCCACCAGTTCGCGCTGGAGAAGATTTCGACCTCGCTGTAGCCGGCAAAACCATTCGCTTCGACCCAGCCGCGGGCCTGGCGGATGTCGATCACACCGTCGCCCATCATGCCGCGGTCGTTGAGCAAGTCCGTGGTCGGCGTCAGCCAGTCGCAGACGTGAAAGGCGAGCAGGCGCTGGGCGCCGGCGCGCGCTATCTGCGCCTGCAGCTTGGGGTCCCACCAGACGTGGTACAGGTCGACGGCGACACCGAGCGCGCCGCTGCGCTGCGGGTCGAGCGCGTCGCACAAGTCCAGCGCCTGCTCCAGCGTGTTGATGCAGGCGCGGTCGGCGGCGTACATCGGGTGCAGCGGCTCGATCGCCAGTGGCATGCCGCGCTCGCGCGCGTCGACCAGCAGCTCTGCGATGCCTTCGCTGACCTGGGCGCGCGCGCCGGCGATGTCTTTGTGCGCCGCCTGGCCGGCCAGCGCACCCGGCAGCCCGCCGACCACCAGCACCAGGCAGGGCGCGTTCAGCGTGCAGGCTTCGTCGAGCGCGCGCCGGTTGTCGTCGCGCGCGGCCTGGCGCCCGGCGGGGTCGGTGTGGGTGAACATGCCGCCGCGGCAATAGCCCGACAGTGCTAGGCCATGGGCTTTGACGGCGGCGGCGGTGGCCGCCAGCCCGGCCGCCTGCACCTGGTCGCGCCAGGGCGAGATGGCGCCGATGCCGCGCGCGGCGCAGGCGTCCAGGATCTGCAGCAGCGGCCAGTCCTGGCCGCGCTGCTTGCGCACGGTGGCGGTGTTGATCGACAGCCCGCGATGGTCGGCGCTGAAGTCCCTCATGCAGCCACCCCGTGCAGCGCCAGCAAGGCCTTCATGCGCGGCAGCGCGATGTCGGGCTGCTCGATCAGCCCGGCGCCGTCGGCGAGCCGGAACAGCTCGGCAAAGTGCGGCAGCGAACGCGTGCTCTGCTGGCCGCCGACCATGACGAAGTGGTCTTGGTGGCCGTTGAGCCAGGCCATGAAGACGACGCCGGTTTTGTAAAAGCGCGTCGGCGCCTGGAAGATGTGGCGCGACAGCGGCACGGTGGGCGCCAGGATGGCGTGGAAGCGGGCTTCGTCGCCAGCCGCCAGCGCCGCCAGCGCGGCGCTGGCCGCCGGCGCGACGGCGTCGAAGATGCCGAGCAAGGCGTCGCTGCGCTGCTGGTTTGGCGCGCTGCCGACGCCGTCGCCGGCGATCAGTTCGGCGTAGTTGAAATCGTCGCCGGTGTACATGCGCCCGCCCGGCGGCAGGCGCCGGCGCATCGCGATTTCCTTGTCTTTGTCGAGCAGCGAGATCTTGATGCCGTCGACCTTGTCGGCATGGGCGTTGATGACGGCCAG